>NZ_JBHXSG010000039.1:0-91628 GCF_042714835.1 Streptomyces sp. NPDC058678
CCTCCGCGCGTTCGCCGTCCCGACACCGGCGCACCCCTCCGGCTCTCTCACGGCCGACGCGTTGGGACAGTGGGCGTTGGCGGGCCCTCACCCCTCACTTGGTGGCGATGGCCCGCAGGACGTCCAGGCGGGCCGCACGCCGGGCCGGGCGCAGGCCCGCGAGGGCTCCCGCCGCGAGCCACACCAGCGCGACGATCGCCAGTCGCAGGGGCGGCATCGCGAAGGCGAAGGCGCTGTCGCTCGCACCGTCCGAGGCCGTGACCAGGACCCAGGCGAGGAAGGCGCCGAGACCGAGTCCGCCGACCGTGCCGAAGGCGGCGCCCAGGACCGACTCCCAGCGGACCATGGCCCAGTCGTCCGTCCGCGAGGAAGACGACCTCGTCGGCGTGGGCGGCGGCGACCTGGTCGTGGGTGACCATGACGACCGTGCGGGCCGTCTGGCGCACGGCGCGGCCGAGCAGCCCCAGGATCTCGCCTCCGGAGCGGGAGTCGAGGTTGCCGGTCGGCTCGTCGGCGAAGACGACGTCCGGCCGTCCGGCGAACGCCCGGGCCACGGCGACGCGTTGCTGCTGACCGCCGGAGAGCTCGGAGGGCCGGTGGTGGAGCCGGTCGCGCAGACCGACGACGTCGATCAGGGCGTCGATCCACTGAGAGTCGCCCTTGGTGCCCGCGAGGTCGAGCGGCAGCCGGATATTCTCCGCGACGGTCAGCGTGGGCACCAGGTTGAACGACTGGAACACGAAGCCGACGCGGTCGCGGCGCAGCAGGGTGAGGCGGCGGTCGTCGAGGGTGCCCAGTTCGGTGTCGCCGATGTGGGCGGCGCCCGAGGTGAGGGTGTCGAGGCCGGCCGCGCAGTGCATCAGGGTGGACTTGCCGGAGCACGAGGGCCCCATGATCGCGGTGAAGCGGCCGACCGGGAAGTCGACGCTCACCCCGTCCAGGGCCCTCACTCCGGTGTCGCCGCTGCCGTCGACCTTCACGGCGTCCACGACCCGGGCGGCCGGCACCGTGCCGGTCGTGGCGTCGGTGGCGGTCGTGGTGGTCATGCCGCACCGCCCTTGCCGCCACGGCCGAACTGCTCGTCCAGGACGGACAGCCGGCGCCAGTACTCGTCCTCGTCGATCTCGCCGGAGGCGAAGCGGTGGCCGAGCACGGTGATGGGCGAGTTGTCGTCGACGGTCGAGGGGTCCCCGACGGCCGGGCGCCGCCGCGGTCCGCCGCGTCCGCGCCACACGGTGCGGCGCAGCAGGGTGATGCCGCCGATCACGACGGCCGCCCAGATCAGGGGGAAGAGCAGGATCCACGGGCCGGGGCCGCCGTCGCCGAAGTGCGCCAGGGTCTGCATCTCGAGTCATCTCCTCGGTGGGTTTCCTGTGATGCCTCGACAGTGGCTCCGGGGAGGGGGCCTGGTCGTCGTACGGCCAGCGGCAGTACGCGTACCTCCCAGGGAGTACGCGGGCGGGTCGCCTCTGCTCCCCAGCACCTCGACTTCTGTAACTACTAGTATGTACAGTGATGTCATGAGCACCTCGGATCGACTGATCGAGTCCACCCGTGAGCTGCTGTGGGAGCGCGGCTATGTGGGCACCAGCCCCAAGGCGATCCTGGAGCGCGCGGAAGCCGGGCAGGGCAGCATGTACCACCACTTCAAGGGGAAGCCCGACCTCGCTCTGGCCGCGATCCGGCGGACGGCCGAGGAACTGCTGGCCACGGCCGAGGGAGTGCTCGACGGTCCGGGGACGCCGTACGAACGGATCGAGGCGTATCTGCGGCGGGAGCGCGACGTACTGCGCGGCTGTCCGATCGGGCGGCTGACGATGGACCCGGACATCATCGTCAGCGACGAACTGCGCGCACCGGTCGACGCGACGCTCGACCGGATCCGCGAGCGGATCGCCGGAATCGTCGAAGAGGGCAAGGAGGAGGGCCAGTTCGCGCCCTCGCTGGACGGCGAGGAGATCGCGGCGGCCGTCCTCGCGACGGTCCAGGGCGGCTACGTCCTCGCCCGCGCGTCCGGTTCGCCGGCCTCGTTCGACACCGGCGTCCGAGGGCTGTTGTCGCTGCTCGCGTCGGCCCGCACCGACCGCACGGCCTGAGGAGACACCCGATGCACGCCATGCAGTACGAACTCACGCTGCCCGCCGACTACGACATGGGCATCGTCCGCGAGCGGGTCGCTCGCAAAGGTCATCTGCTCGACGACTGGGAGGGCCTGGGCCTCAAGGCGTTTCTGATGCGCGTACGGGGCACCGGCGGTTCGCCGGTCAACCAGTACGCGCCGTTCTACCTGTGGAACACCATGGAGGGCATGAACACCTTCCTGTGGGGCGGCGCCTTCCAGGTGATCCCCGACGACTTCGGGCGGCCCCCGGTCCGGCAGTGGGCGGGAGTGGCGTACGAGGAGGGCGCCGCGGCCGGCTCCCCCGCGCGGACCGCCGTGCGGCGGCGGCAACGGGTGCCGGACGGGGTGCGGTTGGGTGAGGTGATGGAGGACGCGGCGGGCGAGGCGGGGCGGCTCGCGGCCAGTGACGGAGCGGTGCTGGCGGCGGCCGCCGTGGACACGAGCCGCTGGGAGCTCGTCCATTTCTCGCTCTGGGAGGGCGACTTGCCGAAGGCCGAAGGTGATGTGTTCGAGGTGCTGCACCTGTCGCAGCCGGGTCGCGACCTGCTGCCGCAGGGGCGGCGATGGTGAGCACGGTCCGTACCGTGCTCGGGGACGTTCGCCCCGCGGCCCTGGGCGTCTGCGACGCGCACGACCACCTGTTCTTCAGCAGTCCCCGACTGCCGGGTCAGGAGCTCCAGCACGTGTCCGCCGCCCGCGCGGAGTTGGCGGCGTTCGTCGCGCAGGGCGGCAACAGCGTGGTGCAGTGGACGCCGTACGGGCTGGGCCGACGGGCCGCCGATCTGCCGCCGCTGTCCCGGGAGACGGGGGTGCTCGTGGTGGCCGCGACGGGCCTGCACCAGGCCGTCCACTACGACGACGAGACGCTCGCCCGGCTGCGGGGCCGACTCGCCGAGGTCTTCGTCGCCGAACTGACCGAGGGCATCGGCACCTCGGGGGTCCGGGCGGGCCTGATCAAGGTCGCGGGTGGTTTCCACGCCCTCGACGCGCACGCCCGCTGGACGATGAGAGCGGCGGCCGAGGCCCACCATGCGACGGGAGCGCCCATCGCCGTCCATCTGGAGCTCGGTACCGGCGCCCTGGACGTGCTGGACCTGCTGTGCGGCGAGTCGGGGGTGCCGCCGCACCGGGTGATCCTGGGGCACCTCAACCGCTCCCCCGACAGCGTGGTGCAGCTCCAGGCCGCACACAGCGGCTGCTACCTCGCCTTCGACGGGCCCTCACGCGCCAACCACGCCACGGACTGGCGGATGCCGGGCGCCCTGCGGGCACTCGCCGACGCCGGGTTCGGCGACCGGCTGCTGCTCGGCGGCGACACCACGACCGCGGCGGCCCGCTCGGTCAGCGGCGGGCCCGGGATGCCGTATCTGCTGCGGCGGGTGCGGCCTCGTCTCGAAGCGGAGCTGGGCGAGGAGACGGTGGAGCGGATCCTCGTGCGGAACCCGGGCGCGGCGTTCGCGGTGGAGTGGCGCTGACCTCGCGCCGGTCGGTGGCCCGATCGTAGTGGCCATTGACCCTCCGGCGACTTTCCGGCAGGCCCGGCGCCCCGAGGATGGGAGCGACGGGTCACCGGGCCCGGACGCGACAAGGAGGACGACGGCATGGCACTGGAGATGCGCGAACGCTGCGAACGCTGCGAGACGGCGACGCTGCCGCCGGACGGGCCGGCCCGGATCTGCTCGTACGAGTGCACTTTCTGTGTGCCGTGCAGCGAGGCCATGCGGGACGTGTGTCCCAACTGCGGCGGGGAGCTGGTCCTCAGACCGCGCAGAGAATGAGAGGAGATCCGAGGAAATGCCATTCGTTCGGATAGACGCGCTGGGAGCCGGCCCCGATCGTCTCGACGCGCTCGGGCGCGCGGTGCACGACGCCCTCGTGGAGACGATCCACATCCCCGCCGACGACCGGTTCCAGGTCCTGGTCGGCCATGACGGCACCCACAGCACCCTGCGGTACGACGACTACCTCGGAGTGCACCGGGACGACGGCATCGTGTACGTCGCGATCACGCTCCGCTCGGGGCGCACCTCCGCGCAGAAGCAGGCGCTGTACCGGCGGATCGCCGAACTCGCCCACGCCTACGCGGGGACCGAGCCGCGGAACGTCTTCGTCACTCTCACCGAGAACACGTCGATCGACTGGTCGCTCGGCGAGGGTGCGGCCCAGTACGCCGCCGCTACGGAAGAGCGCTAGGCCACTGCGATGTCCACGGACGGCCGCAGCTTCGCCGCCGCGGCCAGGGCCTCGTGGACGGGGTGGGTGGCGAAGGCCGTCACCAGGTCCGGGTCCGCCGGGGCCTCGGCGGCCGGGAAGGCGATCTGCTCGTACGCCGCCTGGAAGCGCGGGCCCCAGCGGCGGGCACCGAGGCGGGCCGTGCGGGAGCAGTTGTCGACCATGTGGGCCACGTCCCGGGCGTGCATGTAGGGCAGCAGCGAGTCGACGGCCTCGATGACGGACTCGTTGACGATCTCCGACCACGGATGCCCGCGCTCGGCGAACTCGTCGACCTGGGCCAGCATGGTGGCGACGAAGACACCGGCGGTGAAGGGATCGACGGGCAGCTCGCGCCGGGCCCGCCTGGCCCGGACCCGGTCGCTGACGGACCACATCGGCGAACCGCCGATCCCGGTCATCGGGCGGCCGCCGAGCCGCCGTTCGGCCAGGATCACGCTGCGCAGCTCGGTACCGTCGGCGACCTCGTCGTAGATCTCGGCGACGATCTCGCGGGCGGGTGCGTACGTCGCCGTGCAGGCGCGGTCGAACACGTCCCGGCCGGCCGCGTCGAGGCCCTCGCGCACCGCACCGAGTCCGGCCCGCGAGATCGTGCGGGCGATCGGTCCGGTGACGTTCTCGCAGGACCTCTCGTACGCGGTCACCTCGTCGTCTCCGGCAAGGCGGTAGCGTCCGTACAGACTTTCGACGATGCCGTGCGCGGCGCCGAGCAGAATGGCGCGCTCACCGACGATGTCGGAGCGGTACTCGCTCTCCAGCGTGGTGCGGAAGGTGTACGGCGACCCGAGCGCCACCGACCAGCCGAGCGCGAGGTCGACAGCCCGTCCGTCGGGGTCGGCGTGCACGGCGAAACTGCTGTTGATCCCGGCGCCGTTGACCTCTGCGCCCTGCTGGTACAGGCGGCGCACCGAGTCGCCCATGCCCTTGGGGCACACGGCGATCACCGGGTGGCCGGGCGGGAAGTCGCCGCCGGTCTCCCGCAGGTGGCCGAGCAGGAAGCCGTGCGAGAGACCGATCGCGGCGCCGGGCCCGAGGGCCGCGAAGATCTCCTGGTGGTGGGCGGCGAGCGCGGCGTCCGCGATCAGCAGGACGATCAGGTCGCTGTCGGCGGCGACGGCGAGCCAGTCGCCGAGCGTGCCGTTCTCCTCCGTGAAGCCGTGGGCACGGGCGTCGGCGGCCGACCGGGAACCGGGGCGCAGTCCGACGGCGACCCGGATGTCCGTGCCGGAGAGGGAGTCGCGCAGGTTGAGGGCCTGAGCACGGCCCTGCGGGCCCCAGCCGAGGACGCCGATGCGGCGGATGCCGTCAAAGGCCTTCGGCAGCAGCGGAAACAGGTGGCGGCCGCCGCGCAGGACGGTCTCGGTGCCGCCGGGCACGTCCATCGTTTCGAGGGCGAAGACACGTGAGGTGTACGTGGTCGAGGTCATGGTCGAGTTGTAGGCTCCGCCCGAGCGTTGCGGCAAGCGCAACTTCTGCAGCGCGCTGTTGCGAGAAGTGAAAGGACGAGGTCACGGCAATGCGGGACGATCACCGGGAGCTGCGTCTCTTCCTGCATCTGGCGCAGACGCTGAACTTCGGGCGGACGAGCCTGGACTGCCATGTCAGCCCGGCGACACTCACCCGGACCGTTCAGCGGCTGGAGGCCGACCTCGGGCACCGGCTGTTCGACCGCGGGCCGCGCGGCGTGTCGCTCACGGCGGAGGGGCACCGCTTCCGCGAATACGCCGTTCAGGCACTGGAGTTGTGGCGCGCCTATCGGGAGGAGCACCCCGACCCGGCCGAACTCACCGGTCGGCTGGCCGTGTTCGCGACGGTGACGGCATGTCAGACGCTGCTGCCCGACCTGCTGGCCCCGTTCCGCACCGCACACCCCCAGGTACGGCTCGATCTGCGCACCGGCGACGCGGCGGCGGCGCTGGCCCGGCTGGACGAGGGCGAGGTCGACGTGGCCGTCGCGGGGATCCCGGCGAGGCTGCCGGAGCCCTTGGTCAGCCGCACGGTCGCGGTGACCGAGCTGGTCCTGGTCACCGCGCTCGACCGCCCCGACCCCGGCCTCGACGGCCCCTTCGTCCTCCCCCACCGCGGGCTGGTCCGCGAGGCCGCCGACCGCTGGTTCCGCACGCGCGGCACGGCACCCGAGGTGGCCTGCGAACCCGACGGCCACGAAGGGCTGTTGACGCTCGTCGCCCTGGGCTGCGGCACGGGCGTGGTTCCCCGTCTCGTACTGGAGCACAGCGCGGTGCGCGACCGGCTCGCCGTGCTCCCGGTCGAGCCGTTGCCGGAGCCGTTTCCGATCGGGTTGTGCGTACGGCGGGCTGATCTGCGCCGCCCGCTGGTGGCGGCGTTGTGGAGCCTTACGGCACCGGAAAGCTAGTGCCGCGGCAGGCAACGTTCGCCCGTTAAGGAGCGGCGTCCGGTGCGTGCTCTCGGCGTGCCGGCCGGAAGCCCTCGTACTGGACGTACTTGGGCTTTCGGCCGGTGCGGCGAGTGGGGGCACCTCCCACGCCCTCAAGGCAGTGGGGGAGCGTGCCGGGCGTCGCGACGGGGCGAACGTTGCCTGCCGCGGCACTAGGTCCTGCCGAGGTCGAGGCGTTCGACGCGGGCCACGTTCTCCCGGTCCTCCGCGTCCTCGCCGGCCGTGGCGGCGAACCAGGCGTCGAGGATCTCCTTGAGCAGCGGCTGGGACGTCAGTCGCAGGCTGAGGGCAAGCGCGTTGGCGTCGTTCCAGCGGCGGGCGCCGTCGGCCGTGTAGGCGTCCGTGCACAGGGCGGCGCGTACGCCCGGCACCTTGTTCGCGGCGATCGACGCGCCCGTGCCGGTCCAGCAGCACACCACGGCCTGGTCCGCGGTGCCGGCGGCGACCTCGCGGGCGGCGGCCTCCGAGCAGACGGCCCACCGGGCATCGTCGTCGGGGCTCAGCGCGCCGTACGGCACCACCTCGTGGCCGCGGTCGCGCAGTTCCGTGACGAGGGCGCGCGCCACGGGTTCGTCCATGTCCGAGGAAACGGAGATCCGCATGTCACGAGCCTACCCGGGGGTGACGCAGGCTCCCAGGGCACGGGTGAGCAGGTCCCGGCGGCCGGACTTACGGGTCTTCGCGAACACCGGCTTCGGGTGGTTCTGCACGGTGTGCTCGGTGACGTACATGCCCGGCGGGCACGGTGTGGCCGTCGCCGGCCTCGGCGAGCAGGCCGAGGAGCTCGGCCTCGCGTCCGGTCAGCGCGAAGGCCCGGCCGAACACGGCCAGGCGTTCGTCCGGCGCGGTCTCCTCGATCGTGACGGCGATCACCGTCCCCTGCGGAGTCGTCCGCGCGGCGCGCAGCGTCAGTCCACACTCCGTCGGCGGGGTCCACCCGGGCCACCCGGCGGCCGGGTGTCCGCAGCCGCCTCCACCGCCAGGAGCCGCGCGACGACGCCAGGAGCAGTGTGTGGGCGTCGTCCGCGCACGCGCCGGCGCCGGTCGGCTCGCCCCGGACGCGGATCCCGGAGACCGCCGAGGAGGCGTGAGGGTCACCGGGCCAGCGCGCCCAGCGGATCGTCCAGTACCGGCTGCCACGCCAACTCGGCCGCGCCGACGAGGCTGTTGTGGTCGAGGGTGCAGGCCAGGATGGGGACGCCGCCGCTCTGCCCCCACAGGCTGCGGTCGGCGACGACCGCGCGCAGGCGGTCCGGGTCGGCGCCCAGCAGGGTGCGGTGCAGGCCGCCGAGGATGATCCGGTCCGGGTTGAGGATGTTCACCAGGCCGGCCAGGCCGAGGCCGAGGCGGTCGATCAGGGCCTCGGTGGCGGTGCGCACGTACGGGTCGTCGTAGTGGTTGCGGATGAGGTCGTTGGCCTGCTGGAGGAGGGACACCTCCGGGCCCGGGTCGCGGCCCGCGGCGGTGAGGAAGGCGAGCGGGTCGGCCTCGACGTCGAGGCAGCCGCGGCTGCCGCAGTGGCAGGGGCGGCCCTCCGGGTTGACGGTGAGGTGACCGACTTCGAGGGCCAGCCCCGCACTGCCGGTGTGCAGACGCCCGTCGAGCACCAGCGCGCCGCCCACGCCCCGGTGCCCGGTCGCCACGCACAGCAGGTCCCGGGCGCCGCGGCCCGCGCCGTGCCGGTGCTCGGCGAGCGCGGCGAGGTTGACGTCGTTGCCCGCGAAGGCCGGTCCGCCGATCCCGGCCGCGCGCACGCACTCCGCGAAGATACGGCGGACCGGGGCGCCCACCGGCCATGCCAGGTGCAGCGGGTTCAGAGCGAGTCCGTCCGGCTCGGCGACCGCCGACGGCACGGCGAGCCCGGCGCCCACGCACCGCCGCCCGGTCGTGCGCAGCAGTTCGGCGCCTGCCTCCACGACCGACACGAGGACCTTCGCGGGATCTTCTTCGACGGTCTCGCAGCCGGGCGCGGTGGCGACGATGCGGCCGCCCAGTCCGACCAGCGCCGCCCGGAACCCGTCGGCGTGCACCTGCGCGGCGAGGACGACGGGCCCGTCCTCGGCGACCGCGAGCCGGTGCGAGGGCCGCCCCTGCGAGCCGGCCGCCGCGCCGGGCCGGGCGTCGACCCGGATCAGCCCGAGCGCCTCCAGCTCGGCGGCGACCGCGCCGGCGGTGGCCCGTGTCACGCCGAGCTCGGCGGTCAGTACGGCGCGGGTCGGCGCGCGTCCGGTGTGCACGAGCTCCAACGCGGGCCCGAGCGCACCGCGCCCCCGGTCCAGCCGCGCTCTCGAGGTGGTCCCTTCCCCCGCCGCACGGGGGTCCGCCTTGCCGCTCATGAGGGCGAGTCTCCCATGATCCGCAGCCCCGGCGGCCTACAGGCCACTCGCCCGAAGCGTGATGTTCAGCCGCCCGGTCAGGCCCAACTCCGGCGGTGCGCTACCCGCGTGGACCCGGGGCACCCCGTGGTACGCGAGCCGTGACGGCCCGCCGAACACGAACAGGTCGCCGCTGCGCAGTTCGACGTCCGTGTACGGCCGGGTCCGGGATCCGGGGTTGCCGAAGCGGAACACGCAGGTGTCGCCGAGGCTCAGCGACACCACCGGCGCGTCCGACTTCTCGTCGCTGTCGCGGTGCATGCCCATCCGGGCGTCGCCGTCGTAGAAGTTGATCAGCGCGATGTCGTACGGAACCGATGCGGCGCCGAGGGCCTCCCGTGCCGCGTCCCGGCCCAGCTCGCCCAGCCAGTCGGGGAACGGCTTCACGGGGGTGCCGTCGCCGTCGACGACCGTGCGGGCGTAGGCGTACGGATACCAGTGCCAGCCAGGACACTCGGGATTGTCCCGTACGGCTCGACCGCAGTTCGGGCACCTCCGTACGGGACCCCAGTGCCAGCCCAGACAGACCTGGCGGGCGGTCATCGTGCCGCCGCCGGGTGTGCGGACCGTTCTGAGGCCGGCGGGCGGGCGGGCCCACTCCCGGCAGTCCCGAAGGAGCTCGCGCTGCCGGGCCGTGTCCAGCCAGTCCGGCACGTGCACCGCGCCGGGCGCGACCTCCGTACGGGCCCTGGGGAACAGCTCGCTGTCCATGGTTCCATCCTGCCCGACAGCTCTGATCTGCTGCTCCGCTAGCCTGGGGGCACGATGGACGACCGTATGACGACTCCCTGGGGCGAGATCGCGCTGTCCCGCTTCCCCGAGGACCCGCGTGACCAGCTGCGCGCCTGGGACGCCTCCGACGAGTATTTGCTGCGGCATCTGGCGGACCAGGACGTGCCGCTGTCCGGCACGGTCGTGGTGGTCGGGGACCGCTGGGGCGCGCTGGCCACGGCGCTCGCGGCACACCGGCCGGTGCAGATCACCGACTCGTACCTGACCCAGGAGGCGACCCGGGCGAACCTGGCGCGGGCCGGTGTCGAGACCGGTGGCGTGCAGCTGCTCACCACGCAGGATCCGCCGCCCGGGCGCGTCGACGTCCTGCTGGTGCGGGTACCGAAGAGCCTGGCCCTGCTGGAGGACCAGCTGCTGCGGCTGGCGCCCGCGGTGCACGAGGGCACGGTCGTCGTCGGCACCGGCATGGTGAAGGAGATCCACACCTCGACGCTGCGGTTGTTCGAGCGGATCCTCGGTCGGACCCGCACCTCGCTCGCGGAGAAGAAGGCCCGGCTGATCTTCTGCACGCCGGAGCCGAAGCCGTCGCCGGAGCGGGCCGCCAGTCCGTGGCCGTACAGCTACGAACTCCCCGGCGGCATCGGCCTCGTCTCGGGCCGTACCGTCGTCAACCACGCGGGGGTCTTCTGCGCGGACCGCCTCGACGTCGGCACCCGGTTCCTTCTGCAACACCTGCCGGTCGGCCGCGGCGGACAGCGGGTGGTGGACCTGGGATGCGGCAACGGTGTCGTCGGTACGGCGATGGCGCTGGCCGAACCCGAGGCCGAGGTGCTGTTCGTGGACGAGTCGTTCCAGGCGGTGGCCTCGGCGGAGGCGACGTTCAAGGCGAACGGCGTGCCCGGACATGCCGAGTTCCGGGTCGGGGACGGGCTGGTGGGAGTACCGGCCGACAGCGTGGACCTGGTGCTGAACAATCCGCCCTTCCACTCCCACCAGACGACGACGGACGCCACCGCCTGGCGGATGTTCACCGGGGCGCGGCGCGCACTCCGGCCGGGCGGCGAACTCTGGGTGATCGGCAACCGGCATCTCGGGTACCACCTGAAGCTGCGGCGGTTGTTCGGCAACAGTCAGCTCGTCGCCAGTGACGCGAAGTTCGTGGTGCTCAAGGCGGTCAAGAGGTAGCGGCGGTGCGCCGTGCGGCCGCGCCGGTCCCGTCAGCCGAGGACCCGGATGATCCCGGCCACCGCCCGCGCCATCGCCTCCCGGCCCACGCTCAGGTACGCCCGGGAGTCGACCGCCTCGGGGTGGGCGGCCAGGAACTCGCGGATCGCGCCGGTCATGGCGAGGTTGAGGGCGGTGCCGACGTTGACCTTGGCGATGCCGCCCGCGGCGGCCCTGGTCAGCTCGCCGTCCGCCACTCCGGACGAGCCGTGCAGCACGAGGGGCACGCCCAGGGTGGCGGTCAGGCTCTTGAGAAGGGCGTGATCCAGGGTCGCGGTGCGGGTGGTCATGGCGTGGGAGCTGCCGATGGCCACGGCGAGGGCGTCGACGCCGGAGTCCGCGACGAAGGAGTCGGCCTCGGCGGGGTCGGTGCGGGCGCCGGGTGCGTGGGCGTCCAGCGGCGACTCGCCGTCCTTGCCGCCGATCCGGCCCAGCTCGGCCTCGATCCAGAGCCCCTGGGAGTGCGCCCAGTCGGCGGCGGCTCTGGTCGCGGCGAGGTTCTCGTCGTACGGCAGCCGGGCCGCGTCGTACATGACGGAGCTGAATCCGGCGTCGGGCGCCTGGCGCAGCAGGTCGTCGCTCTGCACGTGGTCGAGGTGCAAGGCGACGGGTACGGCGGCTCGTTCGGCGGCGGCGACGGCGGCGCGGGCGAGCGGGAGCAGCCGTCCGTAGCGGAACCTGACGGCGTTCTCGCTGACTTGGAGGACGACGGGCGAAGCCACCGACTCCGCGCCGGCGATGACCGCCTCGACGTGCTCCAGCGTGATGATGTTGAAGGCGGCGACGGCGGAGTGCGCGGTGGCGGCGCGGGTCACGAGCTCACCGGTGGTGACGAGGGGCACGACTGATCCTTCCGGAGACTTCAGAGGGCTTCAGGGGGCGAGGATCACCGAGCGGGTGAGGTGGCGCGGCCGGTCGGGGTCGAGACCGCGGGCCGCTGCGACGGCGACGGCGAGCCGCTGGACGCGGACCAGTTCGGCGAGCGGGTCGAGGCCCCCCGCGACCCACAGCGCGCCCGTGTCCCGCACCTGCTCGGGCAGGCCGTCCGGTGCCTCGCCGAGCATCCAGGTGGCGGTGCCGTGGGTGGTGACGCTGATGGGGCCGTGCCGGTACTCCATCGCCGGGTAGGCCTCGGTCCAGGCGAGGGAGGCCTCGCGCATCTTCAGCCCGGCCTCGTTGGCCAGCCCGACCGTCCAGCCGCGACCGAGGAAGGTGAACTGCGAGCAGTCCACGAGCCCTTGAGGCAACGGCGCGCGGAGCGCGGTGCGGGCGTCGGCGACGACGGCGTCGGTGTGCAGGCCGAGGTGGGCGCGGAGCAGGGTGAGCGCGGTGGTGGCGAACCGGGTCTGCACGACGGACCGTTCGTCCGCGAAGTCGAGGACGACGAGGTCGTCGGCCGCGTCCACGACGGGGGTGCCGGGGTCCGCGGTGATGGCGGTGGTGCGCGCGCGCCCCCGCAGCTCGCCGAGCAGCTCCAGCACTTCGGTGGTGGTGCCGGAGCGGGTGAGGGCGACGACCCGGTCGTACGAGCGGCCGTACGGGAACTCGGACGCGGCGAAGGCGTCCGTCTCGCCCTGGCCCGATCCTTCGCGCAGGGCCGCCACGGCCTGCGCCATGAAGTAGGAGGTGCCGCAGCCGACGATCGCGACCCGCTCCCCCGGCGCCGGCAGCGCCCCGTCGTGCTCAGGCGCCCGTGCAGCCGCGCGGGTCCAGCACTCGGGCTGGCTCGTCAGCTCGTCCTCGACATGGGTCATGCCACACCTCTCCACTTTGCTTGTTTGTGCAAGATATAGCGTTGTTTCGAGCATAATCAAGCATCCAGCTCAAAGTGGGGGTGCGCTAGGGTCACCGGGAGATCGAGGAACGGAGGGGCGCGGATGTCACGCGACGCCCGTTGGAAGGCCCTGCTGGAACTGCTCGTCGAGCGCGGCCGGTTGGACGTCGAGGAGGCGGCCGTCGAGCTGGCGGTCTCGTCCGCGACCATCCGGCGCGACTTCGACCAGCTGGCGGAGCAGCAGATGCTCGTGCGCACCCGGGGCGGCGCGGTCGTGCACGGAGTGTCGTACGAGCTGCCGTTGCGCTACAAGACGGCCCGCCACGCCTCCGAGAAGCAGCGCATCGCGAGGGCCGTGGCCGACCTCGTCGCTCCCGGCGAGGCGGTGGGGCTCACCGGCGGGACGACCACCACCGAGGTGGCGCGGGCCCTGGCCGTGCGCGCCGACCTCGCGGCCGGTTCACCCGCGCTGACCGTGGTCACGAACGCGCTGAACATCGCCAACGAGCTGGCGGTACGCCCCCAGTTCAAGATCGTGCTGACCGGCGGGGTCGCGCGCCCGCAGTCGTACGAACTCGTGGGGCCGCTCGCGGACGGCGTGCTCAGCCAGATCACGGTCGACGTGGCGGTGCTCGGGGTCGTCGCCTTCGACGTCACGCACGGCGCCTCGGCCCACGACGAGGCGGAGGCGGCGATCAACCGGCTCCTGTGCGAACGCGCCGAGCGGGTGGTCGTCGCCGCGGACTCCAGCAAGCTGGGGCAGCGGGCCTTCGCCCGGATCTGCGCGACGGAGGCCGTGGACACCCTGGTCACGGACGCGGCGGCCGGGCCGGAGACGGTACGGAGGTTCGAGGACGCGGGGCTGACGGTCGTCTCGGTCTAGGGAGCGGGGCGAGGTCCGGAGCCCGCTCCAGGGGCACTTGGGGCAGTGGCGGCCTCAGATGCCGCCGTGGGCCGCGAAGGCCCCGCCGGCCGTGAAGGCCAGCTCGGCGAAGCGTTCGCCGATGAGGCGGTGGGTGGCGGCGTCCGGATGGAGGTTGTCGGGCAGCGGGAGCTCGGCGGAGTCCGGCTCGCCGTACAGGTCACGGCCGTCGAGGTAGTGCAGGTTCGGGTCGTCGGCCGCTCGCTGCGCCACGATCCGGGCCAGCTCGTCCCGGATGACGCCGAGGGTCAGTTTGCCGCTCGCGCGCTCCGCGGGATCGCCCATGGCCACGAACCGCAGTCGCCCGGAGCCGAGATCACCGAAGTCCGGGGCGGCGGGGCCGGGCGTGTCCTCGTGGATGGGGCACAGGATGGGCGAGACGACCAGCAGCGGTGTGGTGGGGTGCCCTTCGCGGATGGTGTCGAGGAACCCGTGGACGGCGGGGGTGAAGGCCCGCAGGCGCATCAGGTCCAGATTGACCAGGTTGATTCCGATCTTGACGCTGATCAGGTCGGCGGGGGCGTCCCGCACGGTGCGCGCCGTGAACGGGTCGAGCAGGGCGCTGCCGCCCAGGCCCAGGTTGATCAGTTCGACGCCGCCCCGAGCGGCGGCGAGAGCGGGCCAGATGGCGGTGGGCCCGGCGGCGTCGGAGCCGTGGCTGATCGAGCTGCCGTGGTGCAGCCACACCCTGCGGCCCGAGGGCGGGGCGGTCTCGACGGGGGCGTCGGTGCGCAGCGCGACGAGCTCGGTGGTCTCGTTGTGCGGCAGCCAGATCTCGACGTCCTTGAGGCCGCCGGGCAGGCCGGAGAAGCGGAGGGTGCCGGGCTGTCCGGGCCGGCGCTCGACGCTCCCGGTGGTCATGTCGATGGTCAGGGTGTGGCCGTCCGTCACACTGCCCCGCCCCGCCGGGCGGCCGTCGACGAGCAGTTCGTACACCCCGTCCGGGCGCGGCGGGGCGCCCACGTAGGCCCGCTTGGTGGGCAGCGTGTCCAGCTCGACGGCGGTCGCCCGGGTGCGGAAGGCCAGCCGCACTCCGGAGGGCTGGGACTCGGCCATGGCCAGTTGCCCGTCGGCGCATTGGGCGCGGGCCCAGGCGGGCAGCCGGTGTGGCAGCACACCGTGCTCGGTGCGCTCCAGGTCCAGGGCTCCGCGCAGGAGTTCCATGGTGATGGGCGTGGTCATCCAGTCGTCCGTGGTGTGCATGGCCCCAACCTGTTGATCAACGTGTCGTAACTGCATGGACTGTACGAACCGGGCGGACTACATGGACGGCGCGGCCGGCGCGGGCCAGTTCCGCAGCAGCGCGTCAAGAGCATCCAGGACTCTTGACCAGGTCTCCTGCGAGTCGGGGGCGCTGTGGCTGAACCCTCCCCCCAGCTCCAGGCTGACGTAACCGTGGAAGACGCTGCCGAGCAGCCGGACCGCATGCGTCTGGTCCGGCTCCGTCAGGTCGTAGCCGCGCAGGATCGCCCGCGTCATCTGGGCGTGCCTGCCGCCCGCGCTTGCGGCCGCCGCCTCCGGGGAGAGCCTCATCTGGGCCGCCGCATAGCGGCCGGGATGCTCCCGGGCGTAGTCGCGATAGACGTTCGCGAGGGCGGTCAGAGCGTCCTTGCCGGCCCGCCCGGCGAGGGCGGCGGCGCCCCGGTCGGCAAGCTCCTCCAGGGCGAGCAGGGCGATCCCCGTCTTGAGGTCCTGGGAGTTCTTCACGTGCGAGTACAGACTCGCGACCCTGACGTCGAACCGCCTGGCGAGGGCCGAGACGGTCACCTGGTCGAAGCCGACCTCGTCGGCCAGCTCGGCTCCCGCCCGCACCAGGCGTTCCGTGGTCAGCCCTACGCGTGCCATAACCCACCCTCCGATTGCCTGAAGCAATGGTGCATCCACCTAAAGCCTTTAGGCAAATCTCCTTTCCCCGTCTCCCGGTGCCACGTTCCCCACTCCCCCTAAGCTGAGGCTGAGATACGTGTCGGGCCGGGGAGGCTGCGATGGATGAACCACAGCACGTGTCCGGGGCCGCGCGCTATCTGCCGATCGCCGAGCACGGTCTGATCGGCGACCTGCGCAGCGTGGCCCTGGTGGGGACCGACGGCACGATCGACTGGTACTGCTGCCCCTCCTTCGACGCCCCGAGCGTCTTCGCCGCGATCCTGGACGCGGACAAAGGCGGCCGCTTCGAGCTGGCGGCGAGCGTCCCGGCCCGCACGAAGCAGTTCTACTTCCCCGACACCAACGTTTTGATCACCCGCTTCTTCACCGAGGACGGCGTCGGAGAGGTGCAGGACTTCATGCCGGTCGACGGCGGCTCGGTGGAGACCGAACGCCACCGGCTGATCCGCCGGGTGCTGTGCGTGCGGGGCTCCATCCCCTTCCGTACCCGCGTGGCCCCGCGTTTCGACTACGGCGCCGAGCCGCACACCGTGCGCATGGTCGGCGATGTCGCGGTGTTCGAGTCCGCCAAGCTGTCGCTGGGGCTGACCGCGACCGTGCCTCTGGAGGTCGACGGCCCGGACGCGCGTGCCGAGTTCAAGCTGGCCGAGGGCGAGTCGGCGGTGTTCGCGCTGGACCAGGTGGGCGGTGAGGTGGCACCCCGCCGGTGTGCGCGGACGGAGGCCGAGGAGCAGTTCACCACCACGGTGGCGTACTGGCGCAAGTGGCTGTCCGCGTCCAAGTACCGCGGCCGCTGGCGGGAGATGGTGCACCGCTCGGCCCTCACGCTGAAGCTGCTCACCTACGCGCCGACCGGCGCGATCGTGGCCGCCCCGACGACCAGCCTGCCCGAGCAGCTCGGCGGCGAGCGCAACTGGGACTACCGGTACGTGTGGGTACGCGACGCCGCCTTCTGCGTGTACGCGTTGCTGCGGCTGGGCTTCACCGGCGAGGCCGAGGCCTTCATGAACTTCGTGACCCGGCACATCAGTCCGGGCGACGGCAAGCCGTCCGGCCCCCTGCAGATCATGTACGGCATCGACGGCCGCACCGACCTGCCCGAGCGTGAACTCGCCCATCTGGAAGGACACCAGGGCTCCGCGCCGGTACGGGTCGGCAACGGCGCCGCCGAGCAGCTCCAGCTCGACATCTACGGTGCGCTGATCGACTCGATCTACCTCTACGACAAGTGGGCCAAGCCGATCTCCAGCGACCAGTGGGACGACGTGTCCGCGCTGGTGGACTGGGTGTGCGAAAACTGGGACCAGCCCGACGAGGGCATCTGGGAGACCCGCGGCGGCCGCAAGAACTTCCTGTACTCGCGGCTGATGTGCTGGGTGGCGATCGAACGGGCGATCCGCATGGCCAACCGGCGCGGCCTGCCCGCCGATCTGAACCGCTGGCGGGAGTGCCGCGACACGATCTACCGGCGGATCATGAAGCGCGGCTGGTCCGAGACCCGCCAGGCCTTCGTGCAGACCGAGGACGGCGACGTCCTCGACGCGGCCGTCCTGATGATGCCGTTGACGAAGTTCATCGCGCCGACCGACCCCAAATGGCTGTCCACCCTGGACGCGCTCACGCACGACCTGGTCTCCGACTCGCTGGTCTACCGCTACGACCCGCAGGCGAGCCCCGACGGAGTGCACGGCGACGAGGGCACGTTCTCCATCTGCTCGTTCTGGTATGTCGAGGCCATGGTCCACGCCGGGCGGATCGACGAGGCACGGCTGGCCTTCGAGAAGATGCTGACGTACGCCAACCATCTGGGCCTGTACGCCGAGGAGATCAGCCACACCGGCGAACAACAGGGCAACTTCCCGCAGGCGTTCACCCATCTCGCGCTGATCAGCGCGGCGTTCAACCTGGATCGCGCCCTGGGCTGAGGAGTCGAGGCCCCATCCATGTGATCAGTGTCCGTGGCCGTCCGAGGACTCGTGGGTGGCCGGGGGCGCGGGTACGTCCGTCGGCTCGTCGTCCGAGGCTGCCCCCGCCGCCCCCGCCCGGACCGTGAACGCCGCGGTGTGGACCTCACCGCCGTGCTTGAAGTCGAGGAAGAGCCGGTAGGTGCCCGTGCTCGGCGCGGTGGCCGCGAACGAGATGTCCGGGCCGGGCTCGGTCGTGCCGTCGCCGGGTTCGCCGTTGGGGTGGACGTGGAGGTAGGCGAGGTCGCCCGAGCGCAGGGCGACGAGATGGCCGTACGCGCCGAGGTAGGGCTGGAGGTCGGTGACCGGCTTGCCGTTCCGGGAGACCTTCAGGGTCAGGTCTCCTGCCGTGCCCGGGCGCAGGGCGCCGTCCAACGCCACCTCGTAGCCGTCGGCCTCGGCCGTGGCGTCCGGCGCCGGAAGGTCCTTCGGCGCGTAGGGGCCCGAGGCCGCCAGATCCGCGCCGAGGGTGAGGTTCTCGGCGTTCTTCCGCGCCGGGGTGAAGTCGGCGAAGACCCGGTAGCCGCCCGCGCGGGGCAGGTCGACGGGAATGCTCCAGGTGCCGTCGGCGGCGCGGGCGGGGTGCAGGTGGCGGTAGGTGATCAGGTCGCGTGAGGCCACGATGAGGTGGAGTTCCTTGTCGTGTTCCCGCTGGTAGGCGGTGACCGCGCGGCCGCTGTCGTCCCGTACGACGAAGCGCAGGTCGGACGGGCGCCCGGCGGTCACCCGGGTGGTTTCGAGGTCGAGGGTGTAGCCCTTCTCGGAGACCTGCAGTCCCCCGGCCGGCTCCGCCTCGTGCCCGCCATGTCCACCCCCTCCCTCCGATGACGGTGACGGTGACGGTGACGCCTCACTGTGGCTCTCGTGACGCGGGGACGCACTGTCCTCGACCACCGGGTCGAGGCTTTTCCCCACTCCGTAGGCGGTACCGAAGGTCGCGGCGAGCGCGGCGGCGAACGTGGTGATCCTCAGTCCAGCATTCATGGTCGGCTCCTGGGAGGACGGCCCCGGGCTTCGAGCGAGGCCTCGATCTCCTCCCACAATACCCCTGGGGGGTATCCAGTCAAGCCTTGGGGAGCTCGTTGCACATACGGGCCAGGGGTATAGGGGGTCGCAAGGAGCAGGCCTCGGAGGTCGCGGTGCCAGCGGTGCCGGAGGTCGCCGGATCGGCCAAGATGGCCGGCTCCGAGGAGGTCGCGCGGCTGCGTGCCCTCGGCCCGACCCCGATCCAGCCCACCGGCGACAACTGGGGCCGTCGCCGAGTCCGTCGCCGCGAGGGCGGCGCGCCCGCGGACAAGTCGATGCGGCCAGCCGGCTGCGGCGGGAGCTGCTGTTCGGTCGCGATGGTCGGCGACGGCGTCGAGGACGCGGCCGCCGTCACTCAGGTTGCTCGCCCGCCGCACTCTCGGTACGGTCCGCACCGACCTGCGACGGGGCCTTGGCCCGCGATGTGGCCGCCCTGCGCCCACCGCGGCCGGCCCGGCTCGGCCCGATGCTCGCCGAGGCCGCGGGCTGAACCGTCCGGTCGGGCGCCCCCGACCGGACAGGGCCTCTCAGCCGAAGGCCTTCACGGCCTGGTAGTACGTCCATGCCGTGCTGTCGCAGGCGGTCTTGGTGCCGCCCGTGTACTTCGCGCACACGCGCTTGAGGTCCTCGTGGAAGGCGCTGTCGAGACGGGACTTGTTGGCACTGAAGGCGCCCGCGGCCTTGTAATTGCGGTAGCCGAAGTCGTGCCGGGCGCAGGACATCTGGAAGGGGAAGCCGAACGGGTTGTCCGGCGAGGAGGAGCAGTAGTCCGTGGTCCAGTCGAACGCGTACGCGCTCCATGCGGCCTGGTTGGCCCGGGCGGTGGCCCAGGAGTTGTAGCTGGAGCCACTGGTCTGGGTCCAGCCCGCGAGGACCTGGGGCTTGTCGGCGGGAGCGGCGACGGCTGTTGCGGCGGCGCCGACGACGGTGATCAGGGCCAGAGTTGAGGCGGCCATTCCGGTGGCGAGTCTGCGGTGCATCCCACACCTCCATGAGACTGCGACCCGCCCGTCGGGTCGCAGGTTCATGACAAGATGATTGACACCTCAAGTGGCCCTTCACACCGCGAGTCCCCTAATGGACCCTTAACTCTCGGACATGACGGCCGATCGGACGTCGACGGCGGTGAGTGCCAACGCCAGCGGCCCCGGCGCCAGGAAGGCGAGCGGCAGCAGCATCCACGCACACAGGACGGCCGTCGCCACCGCGAGCAGCACCAGGGCCGAACCGCCCACATCCTGTGCGGCGTTGCGCGCTGCCTCGCGCAGGGCGGCCGGCCAGTCGGTGAGCGACTCGGGGCGCGCACACGCCCGGAGACCCACCACCAGGGCACACGCACCGATCGCCGCGGCCACCAGCGCGAACAGCGGAGCACCCGGCAGTCCCGCCCCGGCCAGCGCGAGGTCCGCGGCGAACAGCAGCGCGCCCGCCAGGGCGGCGGCTCCTGCCGCGAGGTCTCCGGCCCGCAGCCGTCGCCGTAGCACCGCGAAGTACCGCCCGGCCGTCGCGGGTCGCCCCTCCCCCGCGCCCCGTAGCACCGCGCACGCGCTCGACAGCGCGGCCGGCGCGGTCACCAGCGGCAGGCAGGCCACCGCCGTGGCGAGGCCGACGCTCAGCACGTCGGCGAACAGGGTCATCCGGGGTCCGAAGATCTCGCCCGGTTCACGCGTTGGCAGCTCACTCATGCTCGCTCACCCCTTGAGTCCGGAGCTGGCCATGCCCTCCACCAGGAAGCGCTGGAAGGCGAGGAAGAACAGCACGATCGGCAGCAGCGCGATCACCGACATCGCGAACATGGGGCCGAACGACGACTGGCTGGAGGCGTCCACGAAGGACCGCAGGGCGAGCGTGAGTGTGAACTTGTCCGGGTCGAAGAGGTAGATGAGCTGGGTGAAGAAGTCGTTCCAGGTCCAGATGAAGGTGAAGATCGCCGTGGTGATCAGCGCGGGCCGGGTGAGCGGCAGCACGATCAGGAAGAAGCTGCGGAAGGGACCGCAGCCGTCGATGCGGGCCGCCTCCTCCAGCTCGCGCGGCAGGCCGCGCATGAACTGCACGATGAGGAAGACGAAGAAGGCCTCGGTGGCGAGGAACTTGGGCAGGATCAGCGGCCAGTAGGTGTTCACCAGGCCGAGCTGGTTGAAGATGATGTACTGCGGGATCAGGATCGCGTGGTGCGGGAGCATGATCGTCACGATCATGAAGGCGAACAGCGGGCCGCGGAAGCGGAATCGCAGCCTTGCGAAGGCGTACGCGGCGAGCGAGCAACTGATGACGTTGCCGAGGACCGCGCCGCCCGCGATCAGCATCGAGTTGGACAGCAGCCGCCACACCGATACGTCGTTGACGCCCTCGAAGGCGGTCTCGTAGTTGGACCACTCCAGGTGGCTGGGCAGCAGGTCGAGGCTGGCGATGACCTCGTCGGCCGGCTTGAGCGAGGTGGCGAGCAGCCAGGCCAGCGGGTAGAGCATGACCAGCAGGGCGGCCAGGCAGCCGAGGTGCAGGGCGACGCGGCCCCAGCGAACAGGCTTACGGGCGGCGGCAGTTGGTGCGGCGGTCATCGGTCCCCCTCGGACGCGTAGAAGACCCAGGAACGCGAGGTGCGGAACAGCACCGCCGTGACGACGCCGATGACGAGCAGCAGCACCCAGGCCATGGCGGAGGCGTAGCCCATGTGGGAGGCGACGAAGCCGCGGTCGTAGAGGTACATCGTGTAGACGAGGGTGGAGTCGGCGGGGCCGCCCTTGCCGGCGCTGACCGCGAAGGCGGGGGTGAACACCTGGAAGGCCTGGATGGTCTGGAGCACCAGGTTGAAGAACAGCACCGGGGACAGCATCGGCACGGTGACGGACGAAAACTGCCGCCACTTGCCCGCCCCGTCCACGGCCGCGGCCTCGTACAGCTCGGCGGGTATCTGCTGAAGGCCGGCGAGGAAGATGACCATCGGCGCGCCGAACTGCCACACCGTCAGCAGAGCCACCGCCAGCAGCGCCCAGCCGGGTTTGTTGACCCAGCCGCCGGTGCCGAGCAGGTTGTCCACCGTGCCGCCGTCGTTGAAGATCGCCCGCCAGACGAGGGCGATGGACATGGAGGCGCCGAGCAGCGAGGGGGCGTAGAAGGCGGACCGGTAGAAGCCCTTGCCGGCCCTCATGGACTTCAGGGCGAGCGCGACGACGAGTGCGAGCGCGAGTTGCAGGGGCACCGCGACGACGACGTACGTCAGCGTCGTCACGACCGAACGCCAGTAGCGCGGGTCCTCGGTGAACATCTGCTTGTAGTTCCGCAGGCCCACCCAGTGCGGCGGGTCGAAGAGGTTGTAGTCGGTGAAGGACAGGTACAGCGACACGGCCATCGGCAGCAGCGTCAGGGCGATCGCGCCGAGCACCCAGGGGGACAGGAACACCCAGGCGGCGCCCTCGCGTTCGCGCTTGGGACGGCGCTTCGGGGCGGTCGCGGGCCGCTTCGGGCGTGCGGTGGGCGCGGGGATGTCGGTGGTGGTCATGACCTCAGCTCCGCCTTCGCCTCGGTGACGTAGTTCTCGGCCGCCTCGCGGGGCGACATGCGCTCGTACGACACCTGGTCGTAGTCGCGCTGGAAGGTGGTCTGCAGGGCGTTGTCACCGGAGGGCGGGGCCTGCGGCGGGTCCTTGAGGGTGCCTTCGAGCGACGACTGGAAGTCGGCGACCGTCCTGTCGAAGTCCTTCAGCTGCGGCGCGGTCTCCTCGCGGATGGTCTCGTTGACGGGGATGCCTCGGGTGGCGCCGAGGATCTTCGCCGCGTCCCCGTCGTTGAGGAGGAAGTCGACGAGCCGCGCCGCCTCCTTCGTGTGGCCGGTGTTGGCGGAGACGCCGAGGAACATCGACGGCTTGAAGTACTGGCCGGGTGTGCCGTCCGCGCCGGACGGCATCGGGGCGAGGGCGATCCCGTCCGGGATGAGGGCGAGGTAACCGCTGGCCGGAGCGTCCCAGTTCATGTCGCTGACGGCCTTGCCGCGCCCGAGCGGGGTGTTCTCGACGGACCCGTCCAGCTGGGTGGTCTGCTCGGCGGGCGAGACCGCGCCCTCCCGCCGGAGTCTGTCGGTGAAGGTCCACCACTCGGTCAGGTCGTCGGCACTGAAGCCGAGCCCGCCCGCCTTCGTGTAGAGGGCCTTGCCCTGTCCGCGCAGCCAGACCTCGAAGGCGTCCTCGCTCTGGCCCGGGTCGGTCGCCCCGGGCCGGCCGATCCTCTTCGCCAGCGCGCGCACGGCGTCGGCCCAGTCGTCCCAGGTCCAGCCCCGGCGTGGGAGCGGTACTCCCGATTCCTTCCACGCCTTGACGTCGTAGACGACCGTCTCGGTGCCGCGGCCCTGCGGGATCGCGTACTGCGTGCCGTCCCCCCGGCCGGTGGCGAGCAGGCCCTGGTCGATCTCGGACGTGCGCAGGACGGACTTCTGCTTCGCCAGGTCGAGCAGGACACCTCCGGAGGCGTACTGGTCGATCTGGCGGTAGTCCAGCTGCATCACGTCGGGTGCGTCGCCGCCCGTCGCCTGGACGGCGAGCTTCTGTTTGTAGGCGTCGTAACCGGAGAACGACGTCTGCACCCGCACGTTCGGATGGCGCTTCTCGAACAGGGCGACGGCCTGCTCGGTGCGCTCCGCGCGGTCGGGGTTGCCCCACCACGTGTAGCGCAGCACGACCTTGCCGCCGCCGACCGATTCCCCGGATCCCCCGCAACCGGCCAGCACCGCGCAGAGCGCGAGTGCGACGGCCGACGCGCAGAACCCCTTTGTCCTGTGTCCGGGCATGCCGAGGTCACCTCTCTTTCCCTCGGGTCCTTCTTGACGACCCCCCGGTGAACGCCCCCTGTTCCCCCGGTGTGAAGGCCCCCCTGTTACCCGCCCTGGTGGGGCAAGGTCGTCCCCGGCAGCGCGTACTCGTCCCGCCGGCCGCACATCCCGAAGCCGCCGAGCCGGGTGGGCGCGGCCTCGTACGCGGTCGCCTCGCCGAGATACGCCGGCTCGCCGTCCGCCAGCGCGTCCAGCTGGGCGCCGGTGCGTTCGGCGGTGGCCAGCGCCCCGGCCCGCCACAGTTCGCGCCAGGCCGGCACCTTGGCGCGCACCAGGTGGGCGGCGGCGCGCTGGAACTCCCGGTACGGGCCGCTGTCGCCGGCGACGAGGGCCTCGCGCAGGCCGAGGTAGCCCTCGACGGCGAGGTCCCTGCGGCGGCGCGCCGCCGCGGCCGTCTCCGGCCCGGTGCCGGGCGGGAGCGTGGCCGCCGACGCGTACGCGTCGGGGTCGGCCAGGATCTCGGGTGGGAAGGTGAAGACGGCGTCCCCCGCCTCCGGCAGCCCGCTGTTCTGCATCAGCACCGTGATGCGCAGATCACCGCCCTGCACCATGCGGTGCACGGTGCCCGGCGTGAACCAGGCGACCGAGCCCGGCTCCAGCGGGATGTCCCGGTAGCCGTCGGGGCTCAGCGTCTGCACCGCGCCCCGGCCGCCGGTGACGACGTACGCCTCCGTGCAGACCAGGTGCAGATGCGGGCTGCCGCCGCACACGCCGTCGGCGGCCTCCCAGTCGTACGCGCTCAGGTGGGACAGGCCGACGGCGCCGGGCAGGGGGTGCGGAAGGGTGGGCTTGGGCTCGTTCACCACGGCAGGCCCTCCAGGTGGGTGGCGACGCGGTCACCGTCCCAGGCTCCGTCGGCGACGACCAGCCGGTAGCGGTACGCGAAGGACTCGCCCGGCGGCAGTTCGAACTCCTCGAAGAACGCCCAGGAGAACGCGACCGTCGGGAAGGGCTCGGAGCGCACGAACCAGTGCGACTCGTGGACGGCGCTCTTCGCGTCGAGGTTCTCGGGGGCGTGCGCGAAGACGAGCGTGGAGTGCGCGTCGACCTCGTCGTGCTGGGTGGTGTAGGCGAGCCAGGGGCTCTGGGTGCCCATCAGTTTGTCGGCGTCGGCGTCGGTGTCCGGGGCGAAGACGGTGCCGCCGGTGAAGTCGCGTGGGCCGCGCCACTGCAGGCCGGTGTAGCCGGCCATCTCGCGGCCGGCGGTGGTAGGGGAACCGAAGGCGAGGGGCTCGTCACGGAGGTTGGTGAGGCGGATCGACCAGTCGAGGGTCCAGGCCCCGGCCTCCTCGTCGACCGAGTGGACGGCCAGACCGCGCTCCTCGCGCGCCCACTCGGCGCCGCCGTTCTCCACCCAGGTGAGTTCCTCGGTGAAGGCCAGCCGGTCGTCCGCGACCGTGAACGCCGGGAAGCCGTCGTGCCGCATCGAGCCGACGCGCTCGGGCAGGGGCAGGTAGCCCTGGCCGTGGACGTAGCAGTTGCCGCCCCAGAAGTTCTGGCCGGACAGGTGGCTGGCCGTCATCTGCAGGCCCTTGTGCCAGCGGTGGTCGTTCGGCCGGTACCCGGTCACCGTGCGTCCGGCGAGCGTGCGGACCGGGTGGGCGTAGGGCTTGCGGGACTCGAAGGCCTCGGGGTCGGGGCGGTAGACGTAGCGGAGGATCTCCGTGCCGTCCGCCGCCTCGACCGCGATGTGTTCGCCGTGGACGTGGCTGACGCGGATGCTCATGCGCGCTCCTTGGGGGCCCAGTGGGGGTGGTCTCCGTGCATGGCCGGGTAGAACGGGTCGCCGGGTCCGATCTCGCCGGCGTGCACCGGGCTGCCGGTGAACGCGGCCTTGTAGAGGGCGGCCGCGAACTCCAGCGTGGCGCGGGCGTCGGCGCCGCTTGTCGGTGGCCTGACACCGTTGTCGTAGGCGTCGAGGAGGGCGCCGAGCTGTGCCGTGTGCGAGCTGGGCACGTCGGCGGCGGGGGCGGACCAGGCGGCGGCGCGCTCGGAGCCGATGTGCGGGGCCGGGGTGTAGACCCAGTCCTCGTTGCGGTGCCCGTACAGGTGGGTGAGCTCGACGGTCGCGTCGGCGCAGTCGACGCGGATGCGGCTGACCTCGTCCGGGGAGAGCACGCTGTTGACGACGGTGGCCAGAGCGCCGTTCTCGAACCGGACGAGGGCCGTGGAGACGTCCTCGCTCTCGGTGTCGTGGACCAGGCGCGCCGCCATGGCCCGGATCTCCGTCCACGGGCCGAGCAGATGCAGCAGCAGGTCGTACTGGTGGATGCCGTGCCCCATGGTCGGCCCGCCGCCCTCGGTTGCCCACTTCCCGCGCCACGGCACGGCGTAGTAGGCCGCGTCGCGGTGCCAGGTGGTCTGGCAGTGCGCGACCCGCGGTGCGCCCAGCTCGCCGCTCGCGATCAGTTCACGGGCGTGCACGGCGCCGGAGCCGTAGCGGTGCTGGAAGACCACGGACGCGTACGCCCCCGAGGCCTCCTCCGCCGCCGCGATCTCGTCGTACTCGGCGAGCGAGAGGGTCAGCGGCTTCTCGCACAGCACCCAGGCGCCGGCCTTCAGCGCCGCCACCGTCTGCTCCCGGTGCAGGGACGGTGGCGTACCGATCAGCACCAGGTCGGGGCGTACGGCATCCAGCATCGCGTCCATCGACGTGTACCCGGCGACCCCGTCCCCCGCCAGCTCCCGGAAGGCGTCGAGTCTGCCCGGGTCCACGTCGACGGCGGCGACCAGTTCCGCCCGGTCGGTGTGGGCTCTGAGAGCCGGTAGGTGACTGCCGCTGACGATGGCACCGGTCCCGACGACGGCGACACGACGGCGGGCTGGGAGCGGGGGCATGCGGTACTCCTCGGACAGCTTGCGGACGCACGTAGAAAGCGCTTGCCGCAGGCGAGCCTAGGCGCCGGAGAATGTACGGACAACCCCCTGACGGCGACGAAGGTCGCGGAACGCTCGGCGGAGGAAGCTCGTGGGAAGTTCAGCGGGGGATCTCCTCCACCTCGGCGAAACCGTCCGTCCGGTTCCACGTCAGCCGCGTCAGCCATTCGGTGGACGCCCTGGTGAAGCGCAGCCGCCGCGAGCCGTCCACGGCGGTGACCTTCTCCCAGCCGTCGAAGTTCCTGCTGAGCTCGGTGTCCCACCGTGCCAGGTCCGTGGTGCCGACCGCGGCGACCGACTCCGTCGGCGGTTCTCCGTCCGCGCAGTAATGCCCCCAGTCGGCAATGACCGCGACCGTGCCGTCGAAGGCCTCGACCGTCATGCTCCGACACGGGTCCGACGAGGTCTCGTACACCACGTGCGGCTCGCTCCATGTGCCCGTTCCCGCGGCCCGGTGCTGCTCCAGGAGCCCGCGGCCGGGGGCGTACGACAGGCCCACGTGCCGGCCGTCGGCCAGCACGACCTCCTCGTCGAACCGAGGGGGCGTCGGCGAGGGGGGCCTGCTGTCGCTCTCGCCTCCGCCGCCTCGCGACGGTCCGCAGGCCACCGCGACCGGCAACGCCAGCACCAGTCCGGCCAGCACCAGCAGCCGGCCACCCCGCATCCGCATGTTGCTCAGCATGCCCTCTGGAACGGCGATCAGGAGCCGCAGGTCACGCGGATCTTCGACTGGCCGTGCGGGAGCCGCTCCCAGTCGTCCATGAAGCGGGCCCGCAGTCCATGCCGTTCGGCCAGGGCCACGAGCGTCTCGGTGCGGTAGTAGAAGTCCTCCCGGAGTACGTGGTGCTCATCGCCCTCGGTGCGGTCGAAGGTGAAGTCGAACCAGCCGCCCGGGGCGAGCACCCGCCCGACGTGGGCCAGGCATTCGTCGATCACCGGGAGCGGCGAGTGGGAGAAGACACTGTGCGCGTGCACCACGTCGAAGTGGGCGTCCGGCAGGAACCGCAGGGTCAGGTCGCGGACCGGGGTCAGGATGGGGAGCCGCTGTTGCAGGCCCATCTCCACGATGGTGTCCTGCGCGGCGACGAGGATGTCGGGCGAGATGTCGATGCCGTGGTAGTGCCCGGGCTCCAGGTGCCGGATGAACCGCCAGCCGCCCCGCAGGTTGCCGCAGCCGATCTCCAGCATGCGGTGCTCGGGGCGCAGGCCGTGCTCGAGCAGGTAGTCGAACTGCATCGCCCCCAGCGCGAGCCACCGCTCACGGCTGCGGCTGCCGACCGCCGCGTCCGGGTCGGTCCGGGTGTCGGAGCGCATCACGGCACGGTAGTAGGAGACGTGGTCGGTGTGGCGGTGGCGCAGCCACAGGTCTCTGGCGGCGCGCGCCACGTGGCGGGGCACCCGGTCGGGGTGGCGCAGGGCGTAGCCGAGGCGGTGGCCGAGGGCGGCGCGGTTGGCGGTGAGGTTCTTGGCGGGCATCTGGTCGCTGCCTTTCCGAGCGGTACGGGGTCTGGTGTCAGCCTCGGTGCGGAGCGATGCGAACGGGCTCGGTCATCAGGGTGCGGTGCCGGAGCGGTTCGGGCGACCGGTGGGTCAACCGATCGGTTGATGCGGCCGCGCGTCGGACGCGTTAGACACGGAGGATGAGCCACACCGATCCGGACGAGCGCTGGCTGGGCGCGGTCGTGCACGGCGCCTTCTTCCTGCTGCTCGGCTCCTCGTTCGCCCGCTTCCTGAGCCGCGACCAGGGCGGGGCGCGCGCCGGGTGGGTGGTGGGACTGTTCGCGGTCTTCTGTCTGCTGTACGTCCTCGGCCGCTTCCTGGCTCCGGCGCCGCGCCCCGGCTCGCCGCCCACCGCGCGCCATCTGGTGTGGCTGGGGTCGGTGTCCCTGGTCTGGGTCGTGCTCCTCGCCCTCGCGCCGAGCGCCACCTGGTGCGTGATGCCGCTGCTGTTCGCCAACCTGCACGCCCTGCCCCCGCGGATCGCGGTGCCGGTGGCGGGGGTGCTCACCGCGCTGGTCGTCGCCTCCGAGGTACGGGTCGCCGAGGGCACGCTGAACCCCAACATGGTCGTCGCCCCGCCTGCCGTCGCCGCGGTCGCCACCGCCGTGATGGTCCATCTGCGGCGTCAGGGGGCCCGGCAGCGCGTCCTGATCGAGGACCTGGTCCGTACCCGGCACGAGCTCGCGGTCACCGAACGGCGTGCGGGGGTCCTGGCTGAGCGCCAGCGGCTGTCCACGGAGATCCACGACACCCTGGCGCAGGGTCTGTCCAGCCAGCGGATGCTGCTCCAGGCCGCCGGGCGGGTCTGGGACACGGACCCGGAAGCGGCCCGCGAGCACGTCCGCGGGGCGGCGGAGATCACCTCCCGCAACCTCGCGGAGGCCCGCCGGTTCGTGCACGACCTGGCGCCGGCCGACCTCGCCGAGCACACGCTGCCGGGCGCGCTCGCCGTACTCGCCGAACGGGAGAGCGGTCCGGGGCTGACCGTGGAGCTCCGGCTCGACGGTGAGCCGGGCAGGCTGCCGGAACGGGTCGAGGCGGCGCTGCTGCGCATCGCCCAGGGGGCGCTGGCCAATGTGCGCGAGCACGCGGCGGCGACCCGGGCCGCCCTGACTTTGACCTGTCTGGACGACCAGATCTCGCTGGACGTCGCCGACAACGGGCGCGGCTTCGACGTGGGCCGCGTGCGTGACCCGGACGGGCCGGAGTCGGGCCGAGGACGCGGGCACGGACTGCCCGCCATGCGCATCCGGGCCGGGCAGGCGGGCGGCACGCTCACCGTGGAGTCGGCGCCGGGCGAGGGCACCGTCGTATCGGCGGCGATCCCCCTGACACCCTTGGCCTCCGCGGTCCGGCCCGCCTCGAACACCCCCAAGGAGCCCGCCCTGTGACGCCCGTAAGCCTGTTGTTGTGCGACGACCACGCTGTGGTGCGTGCGGGGCTGCGCGCGCTGCTGTCCAGTGCCGAGGGCATCGACGTGGTCGGTGAGGCGGCCACCGGCGAGGAGGCGCTCGCCATGGCCGCCCGGCTGCGCCCCGACGTCGTGCTGATGGACCTCCAGCTCGACGGTGGGATGGACGGCGTGACGGCCACGCGACGCCTGACCGCCGACGGCGGGGAAGGCCCCCGTGTCCTGGTGCTCACGATGTTCGACACCGACGCCGACGTCACCCGGGCCATCGAGGCGGGCGCCACCGGCTACCTCCTCAAGGCCGAACACCCCGACGAGCTGTTCACGGCGATCCGCGACGCGGCGTCCGGCCGCACCGCCCTTTCGGGCCCGGTGGCCGACCGGTTGATGACCCGGCTGCGCAGCCCGCGCCCCATGCTTTCCGCGCGCGAACACGAGATCCTCGGGCAGCTCGCGCGCGGCCTGGGCAACCGGGAGATCGCCCGCGCCCTGTTCATCAGCGAGGCCACGGTCAAGACCCATCTCGGGCGGATCTACGGCAAGTTGGGCGTCGAGACGAGGGCCGGAGCGGTGGCGGTCGCCAAGGAGAGGCGGCTGCTGACCTGACGGCTCCCCACGCCCCCGGGGCCGGGGCTAGGCGCGGGCCTCGTCGCCCGGTCGCTGCCCCGCGGGCCGTTCGCGGGCCCGGTAGCGGCGTTCGGGCCGGCCCGTCGACCCGTAGCGCAGGGACACGTCGGCGCGGCCGACGGTGTGGAAGTGCTCCAGGTAGCGGCGGGCGCTGACGCGGGAGACGCCGGACAGGGCCGCGCACTCGGCGGCGGACAGGGAGCCCTCCGCCGCCCTGAGCGTGCGTTCTATCAGCTCGGCGGTCTCCACGCTCATGCCCTTGGGCAGCGTGCCGGCGGCCGACGCCGGTACGGCCGTGGCGCCGGCCAGGAGCCGGTCCACGTCGGCCTGGCTGCGTACGACGGTGGCGAGCAGCCGGCCGCGCTGGACGGCGTAGCGCTCCAGGCGGACCCGCAGCTCCTCGAAGTCGAACGGCTTCAGGAGGTAGTCGACGACGCCGTGGCGGGCGGCGCCGCGCACCGCGTGCGCCTCGCGGGCGGCGCTGATCACCATGACGTCGCAGTCGTGGCCCGCGGTGCGCAGCCGGGGGATGACGTCCAGCCCGAAGAGGTCCGGCAGATACAGGTCGAGCAGGACGAGGTCGGGGTGCAGGGTGTCGACGGCGTGGGCGGCCTGCTCGCCGGTGTGGGCGACGCCGACGACCCGGAACGGCTCGACCCGTTCGACGAAGGCGCGGTGGACTCTGGCCACCATGAAGTCGTCGTCGACCACGAGCACGTCGATCGTGTCGCCCGTGCCGGACGTACCGGTCATCGGCGTCGTCATCGGGGAACTCCTTCCGCCACCGCGTCGGTGAGGTGGCTGACGGTCATGCGTGCGGTGAACCTGGCCCCCTCAGGGGTGTGGTCACCGAGATCTCACCCCCGTGACGCTCGCAGACCAGCCGGGTCAGCGCCAGACCGATGCCGCGCTCGCCCTCGGCTCGGCCGGCGCGACCACCCGCCGGCCCTCGCCCCGGTTGAAGGTCGCCTCCGACCGGGCGGGGGAGATTGCGGCGACCGACGCCAACCCCACCGCGACGACGGCGAGTTGCGGCACCAGCGGCTCGCCCGCGAGGCTCTGGCGGCGGAAGGCGGCGGAAGGCGGCGGAAGGCGGCGGAAGGCGGCGGAAGGCGGCAACCACGGCGTACTCAATCTCCTGTACCGGCACGGCGTACGGCGGCTCGTCCGCCGGGGCGCCCATCATGGCGCCCGCCCGCGGTCGGGGAAAGGGGGTGCACGCACCGGCCGACGTGACCGTAATGACCACAACCTCCGTTGGTTCCGGAAGCGAGACAGGCCGTTCACGCGCGGGCAACATGTGGCCCACATCACCCTCCCCCACAGGGCTGCCGTACTTCATCGACCTTCATCGACGTACCGACAGGTGGTGGCACTCGTGCGCCTGCGCACCCCCCTCGCCCTGTTCGGGGCCGCCGTGATCGTGCTCGTCGGACCTCCGCTGCTCACCAGCGGCAGCGGCGCCGAGACCGGCACTCAGATCCCGGGCCTGCGCCTCATGGTCCCCAACACACCCGGCGGCGGCTACGACATCACGGCCCGGACGGCCGCGAAGAACGCCGAGGACGCCGGGCTCACGCACAACATCGAGGTGTTCAACCTGCCCGGCGCGGGCGGCACCGTCGGGCTGAGCCGGCTGGTGAGCGAGCACGGCAACGGCAAGCTCGCCATGTCGATGGGCCTCGGGGTGGTGGGCGCAGTCCGCTCCAACCACGCGCCGAAGACGCTGGCCGACACCACCCCGATCGCCCGGCTCACCGAGGAGCAGGACGTCGTCGTGGTCGCCAAGGACTCGCCGTACAGGACGATCGACGAGCTGATCGGTGCCTGGAAGGAGGATCCCGGCAAGCTCCCGGTGGGCGGCGGATCGTCGCCCGGCGGGCCCGACCACCTCGCGCCGATGCTGATGGCCCAGGCCGCCGGTATCGCGCCGAAGCAGGTCAACTACATCCCCTTCGACGGCGGCGGCGAGCTCCTCGCCTCGATCCTCGGCAGCAAGGTCGCCTTCGGGGTGTCCGGGGTCGGCGAGTACCTGGACCAGATCAAGGCGGGCGAACTGCGGATCCTCGCGGTGACCGGCCCCGAGCGGGTGGCCGAGCTGGACGCGCCCACGCTCAAGGAGTCCGGTTACGACGTGGACTTCACCAACTGGCGGGGCATCGTCGCCCCGCCCGGTCTGTCCGGGGCCGAGCGCGACAAGCTCGTCCGCCTGGTCGAGGAACTGCACGACTCGCCCGAGTGGCGCAAGTCGCTGGAGCAGAACGGCTGGGACGACGCGTTCCTGACCGGCGAGAGGTTCGGCGACTTCCTGGCCGCCCAGGACAAGCGCGTGGTTTCGGTGCTGAAGGAGCTGGGACTGTGACGACGCAGACCGACACCCCCGCGGCCGAGGCGCCCGAGCGCCGCTCCTGGCTGAGCGAGCACTCCGAACTCGGCGTATGTGTCCTGCTGTCGGCCCTCGGCGCGCTGGTCCTGACCGACGCGCTGACCATGGACGTCGACATCACCCAGCGCGGGCCTGTCGGACCGAAGACCGTGCCGGTCGTCGTCGGCATCGGGCTGCTCGTGGTCGCCGCCCTGCTCGCCGTCGACGTACTGCGCGGCGGCCGTGGTCAGGCCGAGACCGGCGAGGACGTCGACCTGTCCGAACCGGCCGACTGGCGTACGGTGCTGCTGCTCGCCGGGGTCTTCCTCGGCACGGCCGTCCTCATCGAACCCCTCGGCTTCCCGGTCGCGGGCGCCCTGCTGTTCTGGGGAGCCGCCTTCGCGCTCGGCAGCCGCCGGGCCGACCGCGATCCGCTGATCGCCGCAGTCCTCTCCCTCGTCACCTACGCGGTCTTCAACAACCTGCTCGGAGTTCCGCTGCCCGGCGGTCCGCTGATGGGAGTGCTGTGACATGGACGCCCTCAACTCCCTCATGGACGGCTTCGGTACGGCTCTCACCCCGGTCAACCTGATGTGGGCCGCCCTCGGCGTGCTGCTCGGCACCGCGATCGGCGTGCTGCCGGGCATCGGACCCGCGATGGCGGTCGCACTGCTGCTGCCGGTGACGTACGGGCTGAACCCGATCGCCGCGTTCATCATGTTCGCGGGCATCTACTACGGCGCGATGTTCGGCGGCTCCACCACCTCGATCCTGCTCAACACCCCCGGCGAGAGCGCCGCCGTGGTCGCGGCCATGGAGGGCAACCCGATGGCCAAGGCCGGGCGCGGCGCCCAGGCGCTCGCGGCCGCCGCCATCGGTCACTTCGCGGGCGGCCTGATCGGGACGATCCTGCTGGTCGCGCTGGCGCCGACGGTGGCCGACCTGGCGGTGGACATCGGCGCGCCGGACTACTTCGCCATCATGGTGCTGGCGTTCATCGCGGTGACGTCGGTGCTGGGTTCGTCGCGGATCCGGGGACTGGCGTCGCTGCTGATCGGGCTGACGATCGGCCTGGTGGGCCTGGACCAGATGACCGGCCAGCAGCGCCTGACCTTCGGCTCCCTCCAACTCGCCGACGGCATCGACGTGGTGATCGTGGCGGTCGGCCTCTTCGCGATCGGGGAGGCCCTGTGGGTGGCGGCGCACCTGCGGCGCAGCCCGGGCGAGCCGATCCCGGTGGGCCGGCCGTGGCTGGGCCGCGCCGATGTGCGGCGGACCTGGAAGTCATGGCTGCGCGGCCCGTTCATCGGTTTCCCGTTCGGCGCGATCCCGGCGGGCGGCGCGGAGATCCCCACCTTCCTGTCGTACGTCACGGAGAAGCGCCTCTCGAAGCACAAGGACGAGTTCGGCAAGGGCGCCATCGAGGGTGTGGCGGGTCCGGAGTCGGCGGCGTCGGCCTCGGCGGCGGGCACGCTCGTGTCCATGCTGACCCTGGGGCTGCCGACCACGGCGGTCGCCGCGGTGATGCTGGCCGCGTTCCAGCAGTACGGCATCCAGCCGGGGCCACTGCTCTTCGAGCGCGAACCCGACCTGGTGTGGGGCCTGATCGCCTCGCTCTTCGTCGGCATGGTGCTGCTGCTCGCGCTCAACCTGCCGCTGGCGCCGGTGTGGGCGAAGCTGCTGCGGATCCCGCGGCCGTACCTGTACGCGGGGATCCTGTTCTTCGCGGCGGTCGGCGCGTACGCGGTCGGCGGCGAGGTCGTCGACCTGGTGATCCTCCTGGTCATCGGCCTGATCGGGTTCGGCATGCGGCGCTACGGCCTGCCGGTCCTGCCCGCCGTCATCGGTGTCATCCTCGGCCCGAACGCCGAGCAGCAGCTCCGGCGCGCCCTGCAGATCAGCGACGGCAGCGTGAAGGGGCTGGTCGACACGCCGTTCGCGGTGACCGTGTACGTGGTGATCGCCCTGTTGCTGGCCTGGCCGCTGCTGAAGGGGCTCGTGGGGCGGGCCCGCGCGGGCAGCTGATGCCGGCGCCGGGGCGCGATACGTCCGTGCGTATCGCGCCCCGGCGTTCTCCGTGGCCGCGGAACGTCTGATTTCCTTCCCAGCTCGAACACGGCTGTCTGCCCGGACTCCGGCGGCAGTCGGGGCCCGGGTGGCGGTTGTCCGCGAGAGCTCGCGGCGATTCCCCGAGGACCGGCGTGCGCGGTTCGGCCGCACCGTCGAGGGCAGCGCACGTTCGGCGGAGCCGACGGAACGCGGTGGTGAGCGCCGTGTCACGACCCCGCGGCCCGGACCCGGGCCAGTACGTCACGGATCATCTCTGCGCTGATCATGAAGTGCTCCCGGGCGATCTCCTCGGCACGCTCGGGCTCTCCCGCCGCGATGGCCTCGTACAGGGCCGTGTGGCCCTCGCCGGCCCGGTGGAAGTGGGAACGCTCGCCCTTGCCCCACGGTTCGATCGGGAAGCCGAGGCTGATCCGGGTCAGCAGGTCCCGGCTGAGCAGGGCGATCTGCGGGTTGCGGGTGGCCTCGCAGATGCTCTGGTGGAACGCGCTGTCGGCGGCCTGTTCCTCGCGGGGCGTGGCGGCGGAGAGGTGCGCGGCCAGGGCCTCGCGCATCGGCTCCAGATCTTTCGGGCGTCGGCGTCGGGCGGCCGTCGCGGCCACCATGCCTTCCACCAGACCGCGCAGGTCGAAGAGTTGCTCGAACTCCTCCCACCGGGGCAGCAGCGTGCGGCGGACCGCGGCGGCGGAGGACTCGCTCCAGCTGTCGCGCACGAAGGCTCCTCCGCTGCGGCCCCGGCGGATCTCGATGACGCCCAGTGCCTGGAGGCGTCCGACGGCCTCGCGCACGGTGGGGCGGCTCACCCGCAGCAGCCCGGTGAGCTCGCGTTCGGCCGGCAGCCGTTCGCCCGGCAGGAAGTCCCCGACGGCGATCGCGGTGAGCAGCCGGTCGGTGACCTCGTCGACCGCCGAGGTCACGCGCACGGGGCGCAGCGACGACGACGGAGTGCCGCCGCGGAGGACCCGGTCGAGCACGCGGGAGAACTCGTCCCCCGGTTCAGGTGACTCAGGCACGGATGTCAGCTGTCCTCCTCGTCGGGCACCGCTTCTGTGAACGGGCGGGGGCCACGTAAACACGCCGTTACGTCTTGGCCCGGCGCCGCTAAAAGGTCTTGTGCACTGACCTTTTACCCCATCACTATCTCATCCATCCGTCACACCCATCTCGTTTCAGACAGCGGCCGGCTGGTTCCGGCCAGTCTGGGAGGCTTCCCCGTGGCGATCCCCGAACCGAACCACACCGGAACCGTCGACTTCAACGGCTGGTCCACCTGGTACCGGATCACCGGCGAACCGGGCAGGACACCCCTGGTCGTCCTGCACGGCGGACCCGGTGCCGGCCACAACTACACCCTCAGCATCGCGGGCATCGCCCAGCAGGGCCGCCCCGTGGTGCACTACGACCAACTGGGCACCGGGCTGTCCACCCATCTGCCCCACGAGGGCGCCGACTTCTGGACCGTCCAGCTCTTCCTCGACGAACTCGACAACCTGCTCGAGGCACTGGGCATCACCGAGGCCTACCACGTCCTCGGCCAGTCCTGGGGCGGCATGCTCGCCGCCGAGCACGCCGTACGCCGCCCGCCCGGGCTGCGCGGCCTGGTCATCGCCGACTCGCCCGCCTCCATGGAGCTGTGGCTGTCGGCGGCGAACGGGCTGCGTGCCGATCTCCCGCCGGAGGTCCAGCACACCCTGCTGGCCCATGAGACGGCCGGGACCACCGACGACCCCGCCTACCGCGCGGCCGAGCAGGTCTTCAACGAGCGCCATGTGTGCCGTCTGGTCCCCAACCCGCCTGAAGTACAGGCTACTTGGGACAACATCGCGGCCGATCCGACCGTGTACCACACGATGAACGGGCCCAACGAGTTCCATGTCGTCGGCACGCTCAAGGACTGGTCCGTGATCGACCGGCTGCACCTGGTCGAGGCGCCGACCCTGCTGGTGTCCGGGCGGTACGACGAGGCGACTCCCGAGACCGTCCGCCCCTTCGCCGACCACATCCCCGACGTGCGCTGGCACCTGTTCGAGCACTCCAGCCACATGCCGCACGTCGAGGAGGAGGAGCTCTTCCTCCGGGTCGTCGGCGAGTTCCTCGACTCCACCGACTGATCCCCCGACGGGAGTTCCTGGATGTCCAGCAACACCAGACGGAGCGCGCTCGCCGCCGCCACCGTCGCCCTCGCCCTGACCGCCGCCGCCTGTTCGTCCTCCGGCGACGACTCCTCCTCCGGCCCGACCGCCGCCACGTCCGGCTCCGGTTCCGCCGCCTTCCAGCCGCAGCACAAGGGCGGCACCCTGAAACTGGTCGCCCACGCGGCCGCCGGCAGCCTGGACCCGCAGGTCAACTACACGCTCCAGTACTGGCAGTTGTACCAGTCGATGTACGACGGGCTGCTCGCCTTCAAGAAGGTCGGCGGGCAGCAGTCGTTCACCGTCGTCCCGGACCTGGCGGCAGCCATGCCGAAGGTGACCAACGGCGGCAGGACGTACACCTTCACACTCCGCAAGGGCATCACCTTCTCCAACGGCAAGGCGCTGACCACCGACGACGTGGTGGCGTCCTTCCAGCGCATCTTCAAGGTCTCCAGCCCCACCGCGGGCACCTTCTACAACGGCATCGTCGGAGCCGACGCCTGCCTGAAGAAGCCCGCCTCCTGCACGCTGAAGGGAGGCGTGACGGGCGACGCGACGGCGAACACGGTCACCGTCAACCTCACCGCCGCGGACCCGGAGTTCCCGTACAAGCTGGCCGTCCCGCACGCCAGCGTCGTACCGAAGGACTCACCGGCGAAGGACGCCGGCACCAAACCGCTGCCGACGACCGGCCCGTACATGGCCGCCTCGTACGACCCGAACCGGGCGCTGAAGCTGGTGCGCAACCCGCACTTCAAGGAGTGGTCCCGGGAGGGCCAGCCCGAGGGCTACCCCGACGTCATCGACTACACCTTCGGCCAGACCGTCGAGTCCGAGGTCACCGCCGTCGAGAACGGCCAGGCGGACTGGATGTACGACCCGCCGCCCGCCGACCGGCTGAACGAGATCGGCACCAAGTACGCCTCCCAGGCACACGTGAACCCGCTGACCGCGTTCTGGTACGCGACGCTGAACGTCAACACGGCGCCCTTCAACAACAAGCTGGCCCGTCAGGCGATCAACTGGGCCGTCGACCGGTCCGCCGTGGTGCGGCTGTACGGCGGCACGAACCTCGCCTCCCCCGCCTGCACGATCCTGCCGCCGGGCTTCCCCGGGCACACCGACTCGTGCGCCTACACCAAGGGCGGCGACAAGACCTGGACGGCCGCGGATCTGGCCAAGGCCAAGGCGCTGGTGAAGCAGTCCGGCACGGCCGGGCAGGAGGTCGGCATCGTCGTCCAGGACGACGACGTCAACAAGTCGATCGGGCAGTACCTGCAGAGTCTGCTCACCCAGCTCGGCTACAAGGCCACGCTCAAGCCGCTGTCGGGGAACATCCAGTTCACCTACATCCAGAACACCAAGAACAAGGTGCAGATGGCGCTGACGTCCTGGTACCAGGACTATCCGGCGGCCTCGGACTTCCTCAACGTGCTGCTGTCCTGCGCCTCGTTCCACCCCGGCAGCGACTCCAGCATCAACATCGCCGGTTTCTGCGACAAGGGCATCGACGCGAAGATGAAGACCGCGCTGGAGACCGGGCAGACCGACCAGAAGAGCGCCGACCAGCAGTGGGGGGCGATCGACCAGGAGATCATGGCCCAGTCCCCGGTGGTCCCGCTGATCAACCCGAAGATCATCGACTTCACGTCGAAGCGGGTCGGCAACTACCAGTTCAGCAAGCAGTTCTACATGCTCGTCGGGCAGACGTGGGTCAAATGAGCCGCACCGTGCCCTCGACGACCTCGATGGCCTCGTCGACGGAGGCCCGGCGTTCGCCGGGCCCCTGGCGGACGGCCGCCGCCGACCTGTCGCACAACAGGCCGGCGCTGGCCGCGGCCGCCGTCCTGCTCCTCGTCGTGCTGGCGAGCCTGTGCGCGCCGCTGTACGCGGACCACATCGCCCACACCGACCCGTTCCAGTCCCACGTCTCCGGCACCACGGTCGTCGGCGGAAAGACCGTGCCGGTGCTCACCCCCAGCAGCACCGGCCTCGGCCTCGGGGTCACGCCCATCGGCCCCACCTGGGACCCCGCCCACTACTTCCTCGGCGCCGACAACCAGGGCCGCGACGTCATGGCCCGCCTGCTGTACGGCGGCCGTACCAGCCTGTTCATCGGTGTCACCGCGGCCCTGCTGACCTGCCTGGCCGGTACGGCCGTCGGGGTAGTCGCCGGCTACGCGGGCGGTGTCGTGGACGCCGTCGTCTCCCGGATCCTGGACGTGATCTGGGCGTTCCCGGTGTACCTGCTGGCGATCTGCCTGTCGGTCGTGCTGCTCACCAACGGGCTGCGCCTGGGCCCGCTCACCGTGGACGCGGGAAGCCTCTGGCTGCCCGTGGCGATCATCGCGGCGATCTATGTGCCGTACATCGCCCGGCCGTTGCGCGGTCAGGTCCTGGTGCTGCGCAACAAGGAGTACATCCAGGCGGCCGTCGGCTCCGGCTCGCCCACCCCGCGCATCCTGCGCCGGGAGGTGCTGCCGAACGTCCTGCCCACGGCGATCGTCTTCGTCCCGCTGATGACCGCGCTGGCCATGCTCACCGAGTCGGCCCTGTCCTTCCTGTCCGTCGGCGTCCAGCCGCCCGACGCCAGCTGGGGCACGATCATCGAGGACGGCCTGGGGCTGCTCTACACCCGCCCCGCCGTGACCATCGCCCCGGGCCTGCTGATCGCGCTGACCACGGCGGCACTCAACGTGCTCGGCGACGGCGTGCGGGACGCGCTCGACCCGGGCGCCCGGCTGCGCGGAGGGGAGTGAGTCCGATGCTCCGTTTCGTCGTCAAGCGCTTCTCCTCGGCCCTGCTGGTGATGTTCGCCATCAGCGTGCTGGTGTTCCTGATCTTCTTCGCCACCCCGGGAGTCGACCCCGCGGCCCGCATCGCGGGACGCAACGCCGACCCGGCAACGCTCGCCCAGGTACGGCACTCCTTCGGCCTCGACCGGGCGATGCCCGTCCGCTACCTGCTGATGATGCGTCACCTGCTCGTCGACCGGGACCTGGAGTCCTTCGTCAACCGCGGCTCCCGGGTCATCCCGCAGATCGTGCAGGCCACCCCGGTCACGCTGTCCCTCGTGATCGGCGCGGCGCTGATCTGGATGACGGCGGGCATCCTCATGGGCACCGCGGCGGCGACCTTCCGCGGCAAGGCCGCCGACCCGCTGATCATGCTGGTCGGCGTGGTCGGTGTCTCCCTGCCGGCCTACTGGCTCGGCGAGGTCGTCAACCTCGTCACCCAGAAGCAGCTGCACGACTCGGTGTTCTCCTGGGTGCCACCACCCGGATACGTCGGCCTGAGCCAGGACCCGGGCCAGTGGGCGCTGCACCTGCTCTTCCCGTGGCTGACCCTGGCGCTGCTGTACGCCGGAATCTACGCCAGGCTGCTGCGCGGCGAGGTCGTCAGCGCGCTCAACGAGGACTACGTCCGCACGGCCCGGGCCAAGGGACTGTCCGAGCGCCGGATCCTCGTCCGCCACGCCCTGCGCTGCTCGCTGATCCCGATCGTGTCCTTGTTCGGCCTGGACTTCGGCGCTCTCGTGGGCGGTGCCGCGCTGCTCACCGAGGTGGTCTTCGGCCTGCCCGGCATCGGCAAGCTCACCTTCGACGCCCTGCAGAACCTGGACCTGCCCGTGATCATGGGGACCGTCCTGTACGCGGCGTTCTTCGTGGTCCTCGCCAACGCACTGGTGGACATCCTGTACGCGCGACTCGATCCGAGGGCCCGCCATGCCTGAGCCTTTGCTGGACGTACGGAATCTGCGGGTGTCCTTCCGCACCCGCACCGGCCCGGTCACGGCCGTCGACGGACTGTCCTTCTCGGTCGCCCCCGGCGAAGTCCTGGGCATCGTGGGAGAGTCGGGCTCGGGCAAGAGCGTGTCGATGCTGGCCGTACTGCGACTGCTGACCAACCCGAACGTGACCGTGTCGGGTGAGGTCCGCTTCCGGGGACGGGATCTGCTCGCTCTCCCCGACAAGGAGATGCGCGCGTTGCGCGGCAGGCAGATCGCCATGGTCTTCCAGGACCCGATGACCGCGCTGACCCCCGTGTACACGGTGGGCTGGCAGATCGCCGAGCAGATCCGGGCGCACGAGCGGGTCTCCCGCAGGGAGGCACACGCCCGCGCGGTCCGGCTGCTCTCCGACGTCGGCATTCCCGACGCGGCCTCGCGGGTGAACGCCTACCCGCACGAGTTCTCCGGCGGCATGCGCCAGCGCGCAGTCATCGCGATGGCCCTCTCCTGCGACCCCGCACTGCTGATCGCCGACGAACCGACCACGGCGCTCGACGTGACGGTCCAGGCGCAGATCCTCGACCTGGTGCGCGAGCTCAACACACGCGGTTCGGCGGTGGTCCTCATCACGCACGACATGGGCGTGGTCTCCCAGATCGCCGACCGGGTCCTGGTCATGTACGGCGGGCGGGCGGCCGAGGACGGCCCGCGCCGGGCGGTGTTCCACGGCCCTCGGCACCCGTACACCTGGGGCCTGCTCGACTCGGTGCCCCGTGTCGGCGGCCCCCGGCTGCGACGGCTGCCGACCATCGCGGGCGTGCCCGTCTCGCCCGGCGGCCTGCCGGAGGGTTGCGCGTTCGCGCCGCGCTGCCGGCTGCGTCACGACCGGTGCGAGGAGCGGCCCGAGCTGTCAGCGGGCGGCTTCGACGGCACCGCCCACCGCGACGCCTGCTGGCTGCCGTCCGAGGACCGCGCGTCGCTGCGGCTCACGGCACGGGCGGCGGCGACCGACGTACCGGACATGCACAGGGAGGCGACACCGTGACGGTGCGGAACATCGTGGCAGTGAACGGCGACAGCGGCGCCCGGCCGGGCGGCGACGTCCTGCTGCGCGCGTCGGACGTCACCAAGTACTACCCCCTGCGCGCGGACCCGCTGTCCCGACGCCGCAAAGTGCTGCGCGCCGTGGACGGGGTGTCCCTCGACGTCCGCGCCGGGGAGACTCTCGGCATCGTCGGCGAGTCGGGCTGCGGCAAGTCCACCCTCGGCCGCTGCCTGGTCCGGCTCACCGAACTCACGGGCGGCCGCGTCGAGTTCGACGGACAGGACATCACCACCCTGTCCACACGGCGGCTACGCCCCGTACGTCCGGGGATGCAGCTCGTCTTCCAGGACCCGCAGGCCTCCCTCAACCCCCGCCGCCGCGCCGGGGACATCGTGGCCGAGCCCCTGCTCGTGCACCGCTACGGCGACGCCGCCGCGGTGCGCCGCCGGGTCGCCGAGCTCTTCGACGTCGTAGGCCTGGCCGCGGCGCATCTGGACCGGTACCCGCACGAGTTCTCCGGCGGCCAGCGTCAGCGCATCGGCATTGCCCGGGCCCTGGCCACCGCCCCGAAGCTGATCGTCGCCGACGAGCCGGTGTCCGCTCTCGACGTGTCGATCCAGGCCCAGGTGCTGAACCTGTTCGCCGACCTCCAGGAGGAGTTCGCGCTGACCTACGTCTTCATCGCCCACGACCTCGGTGTGGTCCGTCACGTGTCCGACCGGATCGCCGTCATGTACCTCGGCGAGATCGTCGAACTCGCCGAGACGGAGGCGCTGTACGAGGCCCCGGCCCATCCCTACACGCAGGCGCTGTTGTCGGCGGTCCCGGACATCGACGACGGCAGCTCCGCGGCGACCATGTCGGGCCGGGAACGCATCGTCCTCACCGGCGAAGTACCCAACCCGGTGGACAAGCCGACGGGTTGCCCCTTCCGCACCCGCTGCCCCTACGCCCGCGAGCGCTGCGCCCTGGAACGGCCCCGACTCGCCCTGACGGCCCCGGGCCGTCACACCGCCTGCCACTTCCCGCTGACGAGCCCGGTACGGCCCGTTCCATCGAACGGTTGAATCCGAAGCAGCGTACGGACGACGCGGAACGACGCTCCTCCCAGGAAGACTTGCCCGGCCGCCGCGTACGGACGTGGCGGCCGGGCAACAGGAGGACCCCCACATGTCCACGAACTTCAGCACGCGCCGGCTGCTCGCCACAGGGGCCGGGGTCGCGCTCGGCAGTGCCGCCACGGTCGCCGCGCAGAGCCCCGCCGGCGCCGCCCCCGTCGCCGTCTCACCCGGCGTTCGCGAGGAGACGCGCTCCCTCGACGAGTTGTACGCGGCGGCGGTCGCCGAGGACGGCAAGCTCGTCCTCTACCAGGGCGGAGACGTCGACAGCCAGGCCGCCGGGGTACGGACCGCGTTCGGCACTTGACGCGGTTCGGCGGCCTCGACCCCGATGTGCTGGCACCGCCCGTCGCCGCCGTCTGGGCCACCGTGTTCCCCTACCGCACCCAGCAGCGACTCGCTGTCGAACTGGACGCGGCCCGGGGCCGGTTGGCGCGGCAGCAGCGAGAGGCGGGACGGCTCGCCGAGCGGTCCCGCATCGCACGGGACCTGCACGACACGCTCGCCCAGGAACTCGCGGGCAGCCGCATGCTGCTCCAGGCCGCGGAACGGGACTGGGACCGCAGCCCGGACGCCGCCCCACGGCAACTGCGGACGGTCACCGACGCCCTCGGCGAGCATCTCGCACAGACCCGCGGCATCATCGACGACCTCACCCCGCCCCTCCTCGCCCAGGACGGCCTGGCGGCGGCGTTACGAGATCTGTGCGCCCGCGCCGACTCGACCGCCGGATCACCCCGGATCTCCTTCCGCACCGAGCACGAGCCGTACCCTCTGCCCACCGACCGGGCCGTCGCCCTGCTGCGAGTGGCGCAGGGCCTTCTGGCGAACGCCCGCGAACACGCGCGGGCGACACACGTCCATCACCCTGGCCTACGGCGACGAGGCGGCTGCCGTCGAGGTCCGGGACGACGGAGCGGGCTTCGACCCGGCCACCGGGAGGGCGGGCCGCGCCGACCGCGGATCGGACTGGCCGCCGCGCGCGACCGACTGCGCGCGTTCGGCGGCACGCTCACCGTCGACAGCGCGCCCGGACGGGGCACCCGCGTGCGGGCCGCGCTGCCGGCCGAGGACCGCGTCCCCGCCGGTGCCCGATGAGCGCTCCGCTCCGTCCGCCGCCGCGGATCCTGATCGTCGACGACCACACCGTCGTACGAGCCGGGCTGCGCGCTCTCCTCGAAGGCGAACCCGACTTCCACGTCGTCGGCGAGACCGGCGACGGAATTGACGCGGTGCGTCTGGTGGGCGAGTTCCGGCCCGACGTGGTGCTGATGGACCTGCGGCTGTCGGACCCGGGCGCGCCGGACGATCGCGTCGACGGTATCGAGGCGACCCGCCGGATCCTCGCGGCCGCCGCCGGCGCGCGGGTCGTGGTGCTCACGAGCTACGGCGGTCAGGCCGATGTCCTGCGGGCCGTGGAGGCCGGCGCGCGCGGCTACGTCCTCAAGGCGGGCCCGCCCGAGGAGTTGTTCCGGGCCGTGCGCGCCGCGGCGGCCGGGGGCATGGCCCTGGCGCCGGAGGCCGCGGACCGTTTCGTCGGGCATACGGCCGAACAGGCACAGGGGCTCAGCGAGCGCGAGATCGCGGTCGTACGGCTCCTCGCGCGGGGACACAGCAACCGGGCCATCGCCGGCGCCCTGTTCCTGGCCGAGGCGACCGTCAAGACCCACCTCGTACGGATCTACCGCAAGCTCGGCACCGAGAACCGCGCCGCCACGGTCGGCGAAGCCGTCCGGCGCGGCCTGATCGAACTGACCTGACCGGGCGGTGCGCCCGGCCCGGCTCCGTCCCGTCCTCAGCCCAGACTCTGCGGATCGCAGCACCCCTCGCGTCGCATGATGCGGCTGACCTCCAGCCAGTAGTCCTCGGCCGACTCCGGTGGGACCGCACGCCTTACGGTGGCGGCGTCGAAGGCGTCGACCAGGTCCGCCTGCTCGAAGAGGACACCGCCGCGCAGGACGGCCACCGTGCGGATCAGCGTGGCGAAGTCGGTGAACGGGTCGCCGTCCACCACCGTGAGGTCGGCGAGCTTGCCCTCCTCCAGTGTGCCCAGGTCGGCGTCCGCGCCGAACACCCGCGCGGGCAGCACGGTGGCGGTACGCAGGGTCTCGACCGGCGACAGGCCGGCGCGGTGCAGTGCGCGCAGGGCCAGGTGCAGGTGCAGACCGACCGGGACGAGCGGCTGGTCCGTGCCGAGCGCGATCAGTCCGCCGCCCGCCAGGATCCGCCGGTAGACGCTCGACTCCCTGTCCAGGGTGGCCAGTTGCGCCCCGGTGGGCTGCTGACCGGCCTGCCGGCGGACGAACACGGTGTCCCACGGCGGCATGAGCGCGGTGACCCGCGGGTCGTCCGCGAGTGCGGGATCCGCGCCGAGCAGGGCCAGTGCCGTGAACGGCGTGGCGACGAGATGGAAGCCGGCGCGGGTGTAGATCTCCTCGACGTCCTGGTAGGCACGCCCCGTGGCTGAGGTCGCGTGGCCGAACTCGAGTCGCTGCGTGGCCTGCAGATGGGTCGTCAGGTCCTGGCCCAGCTGCACGCCCGGGGTGCACAGGTGGCTGCCGCTGCGCACCCCGAGCCGGTCGTGCGCGAAGTCGGCGGCCTCCTTCATCACCCAGCCGGGAGCCCGTACGTACGTCTTCACGAAGTCCCAGTCCAGCGCGGCGCCGCGCGCCAGCGAGCGGCGCAGGCCCTCGCGGGTGCGATGGGCGCGGCCCATGCTGTAGGCGACGCGTGCCCCGTCGAGCAGTTCGCCGGTGGCCAGCAGCCGGGGTCCGGCCAGAGCACCGGCGGCGACCGCCTCCCGGACGCGTGCCTGCTCGTAGGCGAACCCGCCCAGCGAGACTGCCGTCGTGATGCCGTACGCGACCTGGAGCGCGGTCTGGCGGCCGCCGTAGGTGGACTGCCAGGGGTGGGTGTGCGCGTCCCACAGCCCCGGGATCACGGTGCGCTCGCTCGCGTCGACCCGGCGTGCGGCCGGGCGGCCGGTTTGGTGCGCGGACACCTCCGCGACACGGCCGTCACGGACCACGAGGTCGATGTCCTCACGGACGTCCGCGCCGGTGCCGTCCCAGAAGCGGCCCGCGTGCACGACCGTGTCGGCCGGCCGGGGTCGGCGGTAGTCCAGCGGGACGCGGACGGTACGGGCCTTGCCGCTGCCGATGTCGATCAGGCGCAGGGTGCCGGCGGACAGGTAGAGCAGGGTGCGGGCGTCGGCGGACCAGGACGGGTGGTCGGCGGGTTCGGTGGTGAGCGGGCGGGGCTCGCCGTCGGGGGTGCCGTCGGCGCGCACCGGCAGCAGCCACAGCGCCGACTCGGCGACGACGGCCATCCAGCGGCCGTCCGGGGACCAGACGGGGCCCGAGTCGTAGCGGTCGGAGAGCGAGGTGTGCGGGGCGAGGGCGTGCAGGGCGTCGGCTGCGGTGGTCGTGTCGACGACCCGGATGAGGTTGTAGCCCTCGCGGAAGCGCCGGCCCAGGCGGTTGCGGTCGCACAGCGCCACGTACCGGCCGTCGGGCGACCAGCTGGGGCGGCCGGGCAGTCCGCCCGCGCCGATCGGTGCGGCGAGGTTGCGTTCACCGGCGTCGGTCAGGTCGCGCACCACGAGGTTGCCGGACATGTCCAGGCAGGCCAGCCGGGTTCCGTCGGGCGAGAGGGCGGGGAAGACGCGGCCGCCCGCGGCGAGCACGGTCTCCTCGCCGGAGCCGAGGTCGTGGCGCCGTACCGCGAAGAGGCCGTCGCGGTCGTCGGCGTACACGAGTGCCGTGCCGTCGGGCGTCCAGGTCGGCGCCGACACATAGCGCGTCGGGGGGACTCGGAGGACCCTGCGGGGTGCGCGGCCGCCCGTGGTGTCGGCGGTCCAGAGCGCGTTGAGCGCGGCGAAGGCGACATGGCGGCCGTCCGGTGACAGGGCGGGCAGGTGCAGCGCGCGGACGGGACGGGGGCCGGACCCGTCGAAGTCGTACGCCTTGCCTCGGTAGCGGGGCCGCTCCACCGACAATGTGGCGGTGAACGGGATCTCCTCGACGTCGCCCGGCGCGTCCGGGTCGACCAGGCGGAAGCGACCGTCGACCGTGAGGAGCAGGCGCTCGTCTCCCGTCCAACGGGGCGGCGCCGGGAGGACGTCGCCCTCGACCGCGACCGGTTCCCCGTCCACCACGAGGGTGCTGGAGGCCGCGGGCGCGGCCGTGGTGCGCAGGTAGGCGAGACGGCCTGCGGGCGAGACCGCGGGGGTCATGAGCTGGGCGCCGGAGTCGTCGGTGTGCTCGGTGGTGACCGGACCCGACCCGTCGGCGGCCACCGACGCGACAGTGGCCGCTCGGAGGGTGCCCGCCGCGGTGACGGCCGCGCGCACGAACAGCACCCGCTCGCCGTCGGCCGACCACGTGGGGTCGAAGTCCTCCCAGGCGGCGTCCTGCCCGGGATCCTGCCGGCCGGGACGTCCGGTGAGCCGGGTCAGCGCGCCGGTGCGCACGTCCACGACCCAGATGCGGTACGGGGCGCCGCTCACGGTGTCGCCCCCGCGCTCGGAGGCGAACGCGATGCGGGTGCCGTCCGGGGACCAGGCCGGACTGCGGTCGTCCCACGGCCCGTGGGTGAGCTGACGCGTCCCGGTGCCGTCGGGCCGCAGCGTCCAGAGGTGGAAGCCTCCGCCTCGGTAGGCGCACACGACGAGGCGGCTGCCGTCGGGCGAGAACTGCGGGCGGGTGGGCTCGAGGCCGGGCGGGGTGAGCGCGACGGCGGTGCCCGACTCCCGGGACACGGACCAGAGCACGTTCTGGACCTCGGCGACGAGCCGGTCACCGGACGGGGCGATTGTCGCACAACCGCCTGTGGCGGCGGTGAGGGAGAGCGTGGTGGTGCCCGAGGCGGCGGCCGCGACCGGCTTACTGGCGGCGACGACCGCGGTGGCCGCAGCGGTGGTCAGAAGGAATCCGCGACGGGAGAAGGGTCCGAAGCGGGGGGCGTCTGAGGCGCCCGCGGTGCCGTCGATGTCCAAGGAAGCTCCCAGTACACGGAGTTGGCGTGCCGGACGAAAGAGACCACTGGGAAAACGTACGGGGCTCAGCCCGCTTCCGGACCCCGCCCCGACGCTTCTCCGCCGATCTTCACCCGTGAGTGCCTGCCGCACGCCGCGGTGACCTCGAGCGACCCGCCACGCTCATCCGGCGTCGGCGGGAACCCGGTGCTCCCCGTCGCTCACGGCCGGACGGTCGTCACCCCCCTCGGTGGGCGCAGAGCGTCCCGTCGCCTCGGAAGGTGCCCGTGGGGCCCGGCCCCACGCCACGGCGGCGAGTACCGCGACGGACGCGGCGACCAGCAGGGGGTGCCCGACCAGTGAGGTCTGGACGCCTTCGAACGGGTCGGAGGACGTCAGGCCCGCGCGTTCGAGCATCCAGGACACCGAGAACAGCAGGCCCACGAGGGCCACCCCGATACGGAACGCGGGGTACACGGCCGTACGGGCCAGGACCAGCAGCGACGGCATCATCAACGCGACGACCAGCAACTGAGTCAGTTCGATGCCCAGGTTGAAGCCCAGCAGCGTGGTCACCAGGGATCCTCGCCGCAGCCCCAGGTCGCCGATGAGCGACGCGAACGCCAGCCCGTGCACGAGCCCGAAGCCGCTGGCGATGAGGACCTCACCGCGGGCCACCAGGGGGCGTACCGCGTGGAGCGCGGACACCGCGATCGAGAAGGCGATCAGCGTCTCGACCGGCCGTGACGGCACGTGGACCACTCCGGCCGCCGCCAGGGCCAGCGTGAGCGAGTGGCCCACCGCGAACGCGGAGACGACGTGCACGACACGGACGATGCTGCGCCTCCCTGACGCACCGGCCGCCCGCCATCGGCCGCCCGCCGCCCCCAGCGGGGCCGGGATGAGCAGCATCAGGAGGAACAGCAGGTGGTCGGCGCCCTCCCCGACGTGCTCGATGCCCAGGCCCGCGGTGGCGGCGAAGCCCTTCAGCCACGAGCCCTCCCCCGCGGGCACCTTCAGGCTCTTGTTGTTCCAGTCGACGACCCCGAGGGTCTCGGCATCGGCCGCCTTGAGGATGCCGCGGTCGAAGTCGTACCGGACGGTGACGATGACCCGGTGGGTGAGCAGTTCCTCGACGATGACGTCGTAACGGAGGTCGAAGTCGGTGACCCGGCCGTCGGGCGGGCGGATCTCGAGCGGGTAGACGAGGTGCGCCACCGCGTCGATCGTACGGACCGACGGCGTGCCCAGCGTGACCGTCCAGGACGTGCCGTCGTCGGCGGCGGCGATGTGCTCGGCGGTGTAGCTCCTCAGGAACGCCCGGTCGGCGCCGAGGACGCTGTCCGGGGTGAGGTCGCGGTGCACGGCGACGGCCAGACGGTCGATGGGCAGTTGCACCTCCCCCTCGACCCGGTCGTCCTGGACGTCGAGGAGGACGGCCGAGGTGCTCATGGGGTGGGCGCCGGCCGGCGACGCGAGGCCGCCGACCAGCAGGAACACCGCGATGAGGAGTGCGGGAAGAAGACGGCGCACGGCGATGGTCCCCGAATCCGTCATTTCCAGCCGTAGTCGGCGGTCTCGTCCCGGAAGATCGTGTGCTGGTGGATCTCGTCGGTGGAGGCACCGGGCTGGTTGGAGAACTCGATCCAGGCGGACGGCCCGTCGAGGCGGACGTACGTCTGGTCGTTGTCGAGGGTCGTACCGCCGCTCCAGCCGATGCACGTCTCGTCGAACTCGGAGACGTACTTGGCCAGCATCCGCGCCGCGGCCTTCTCGTCCAGGTCGTCGACCCAGGCCTTCACCATCGCGGCCACCTTGGCCTGCTGCTTCTTGGTGAGGCTGCTGACCAGGACGCCCTCCGGCTGCTCCGGGAAGGGGCCGTCGTTGCCCGGGCCCAGGTACAGGTCGTCGAAGCTTCCGTCGATCTCGGCCGCGGCCAGCTCGTCGGCGGTGAGGGACTGGATGGCGCTGATGGTGGAGGTCCGCTTGTCCTCCAGCGGGGCGTAGTACAGGTCCTCCCAGTTGAACTCCATCGGCTCGACCGCGGTCAGCGTCGGCGACATCGTCACGTTGCTTCCGGCGTAGGTGATGTTGTACGCCGCGTGGTGGCCGCCGTACTGGACCGTGAACTCGCCAGTCTTGTTGGGCGTTCCGAAGAAGGAGATGTAGTACCACTCCGAGCCGAAGTTGGCGCCGCCACCGCCGCCGCCACCGCCGGGCCCACCGGTCGGCGTACCGGTGGGCGTGGCGCTCGGGACCGCGGTGGGCGTGGCACCGGTGTCGCCGGTGTCCGACAGCGAGGCGAGGTAGTCGTCGGCCTTGCGGATCTCGACGAGCTCCTCGTAGCCCTTCTTGCTGAGCGCGGCCTCCATGACCTTCAGGGCCGCGGCCTCCTGCTCGTCGGTGAGGTCGCCGAGCTTGAGGCCGTTGCGTTCCACGACCGGCGTCGGGAAGTTCGACCAGCCGGTCTTCTTGGCGGCGTCGTCGAAGTCGTAGAGGACGGTGTCCTTCTGCTCGTCGGACAGGGTCGCGAGGAAGGCGTTGGCGGCGGCCACCACCTGGGCGGTGTTCGCCCCGCCCGCACCGGTGCGGGTCGCGGAGGCCGGAATCGCCTTCTGCGTCGTCAGCTGCGCCGACGAGGACGCCGAGCCGGTGGTGGCGCAGCCGGCGACGCCGAGACCGACGCACGTGGCGAGGGCCACGGCGCGGCGGACGAGCGCCTGCCGGTGGCCGCGGGTGCGCGACGGGAATCCGGGCTCGGCGGTGGGGTTGATGAGGGCTGACATGGGACTCCTGTGGGGGCGAGCGGTGAGGTACGGCCCTCATGCTGGGCGAGCGATCTCAGAGCTCGGCGGGAGCCAGTCCGGAATTCGATGAGAACAGGCTTTCAGATTGGTGTGTCATCATGCCCGGATGTCCGATCGTGTCCTCGTCGCCGACGACGATCGCGCGGTCCGCGAATCCGTTGCGCGGGCGCTCGAACTGGACGGGTACGACGTCGTCACCGCCGTCGACGGCGTGGAGACGCTGACCCTGGCCCGCCGTGAGTCCTTCGGCGCGCTGGTCGTCGACGTGATGATGCCCCACGTCGACGGTATGGCCGTGTGCCGCGTGCTTCGGGCCGACGGTGACCGCACACCGGTGCTGATGCTCACCGCGCGAGGCGGGGTCCCCGACCGGGCCGCGGGCCTGGACGCGGGCGCCGACGACTACCTCCCCAAACCGTTCGAGGTGCCCGAACTGCTGGCACGCCTGCGGGCGTTACTGCGCCGGGCCGCACTGGCGCCGGGGCCCGCACCGGAAGCCGGGGCACCGGATCCAGCCGGTGCCGTGCTGCGGATGGCGTCGCTGCGCGTCGCCCCCGGCGCCCGGCGGGCATGGTGGGGTGACACGGAACTACGGCTCACCAAAAAGGAGTTCGAGCTGCTGGAGCTCCTGGTGCGCAACGAGGGGCTCGTGCTGGATCACGCGGCGGTCTACCGCCAGGTCTGGGGCCCGCACGTCGGCGTGGACGCCAAGAACCTCGCGGGCTACGTCGGCTATCTGCGGCGCAGGCTCGCCGACGCAGGAGCTCCGCCCGGCCTGATCCACACGGTGCGTGGCGTGGGCTACGCGGTACGGCGGCCATGAGCCTGCGCTCGCGGTTCGCGCTCGCCTTCGCCGCCGTCGGCGCCGTGGTGGCGACGGTGGTCGGTGTGCTGAGCTACCAGGCTGCCTCCGACCGCGTTCTCGCGGAGATCGACCGGTCACTGCGGTCGGCGACGCAGACCCTGGCGCGCGCCCGGGAACAGGGTCAGGAATCGGCCCTCGACGACGCGGTCGGCCAGGCCCCGGACCTCTTCCCCGGCCCGGACCGGCCCGGACCGGGGGACGAGGACGAACCTCGGCCGGTCCTGCAGGCCGTGTCCCCTGACGGCACACCCACCTGGCTCGGCGGCCCCTCCGTGTCGTTGCCGGTGTCCGACATCACGCGCGCCCTGGCCGCTTCGGGCGAAGCCGGGCAGTCGGACACCGCCGAGATCGTCGTGGACGGCCACACCTATCGCCGGCTGGCCACCGCGCTGGGCGGGGATCGCGGTGCCTTGCAGGTGGCCGTCCAGGTCGACCAGACGCACTACGTGCTGGGCGGCATGGCCAGGGAGATCGCCGCCGTCAGCGGCGCGGTCATGCTCGTCGCGGCGGGCGCGGGCCGGTTGCTCGCCGGGCGCATCACCCGGCGCCTGGCCCGGCTGACGGAGGTCGCCGAGGAGGTGAGCGCCGACGGCCGAGTCGCCTTCGACGGTGCGGGCCTGGTGGGCGGGCGCGACGAAGTGGGGCGGCTGTCCGCGTCGTTCAGCAGGATGCTCGGCCGTATCGTCGCCGCCCGTGAGTCCCAGGAACGGCTGGTGCACGACGCCGCCCACGAGTTGCGGACCCCGCTCACCAGCCTGCTCACCAACGCCACCGTGTTGCGCCGCGCCACCGAGCTGTCCCCGGACGCCCGCGACCGGCTCCTCGACGACGTCGAGGGCGAGACGCGCGAGCTCGGTCACCTGGTCGACGAACTCGTCGAGCTGGCCCTGGACCGTGGCCGTGCGGAGGCCGAGGAACCCGTGGCGCTGGCCGAGGTGGCCCGTCGCTCGGCGCGGCGGGTGTACCGGCGTACCGGCCGCCTCGTCCACGTCGACGCCGACAATTCCGTGGTCCACGGCCGCCCTCAGGGACTCGAACGCGCGGTGGGCAACCTGCTGGAGAACGCCGCCAAGTTCGACCCCGACGGCAGCGACCCGATCGAGGTGCGCATCCATCGGGGTGAGGTCACCGTCTCCGACCGTGGACCGGGCATCGGCGCCGACGACATCGGCCGCGTCTTCGACCGCTTCTACCGGGCCGACACCGCCCGCGGCCTGCCCGGCTCCGGACTCGGCCTCGCCATTGTCAGCGACGTCGCCGAGACCCACGGCGGCACCGTGTTCGCGGCAGCCCGATCCGGCGGCGGCACCTCGATCGGCTTCACCGTGGACGGATCGCGCCTGCTGCCCGGCGCCGTCGCCGACCCGGACTCCGGCTCGGCGGCCTGCTTCGGCATGCCTCCCGGCTGACCGACGGCCACGCGGTACCGGACACGTGGCTTCACAGCGCGTACGTCACCTGGTACTCGTTCCTTCGGGACCATCTCTCCGAGCATGTCGAAGGCGGGTGCCGGGGCCGGTTGTTCACCGGAAGGACCCGGGGACCGGGCACTAGAGTGAGCGGTTCCTGTCAGAAGGGTCCGGATCGAACCGTCCCGGCCACAGGTGGTGAAGGAGACACGGTGACCCTGCGCGAGGACGATCCGCGATCTGTCGGCGGCTACCGGATCGAATCGCGGATCGGGACCGGCGGCATGGGAGTCGTCTACCTCGGCAGGTCGGCGTCGGGGCGGGCCGTCGCCGTCAAGGTCGTGCACACCAGGTATGCCGACAACCCCGAGTTCCGGGCCAGGTTCCGACAGGAGATCGTGGCTGCGCGCCGGGTCAGCGGTGCGTTCACCGCGCCGGTCGTGGACGCCGACCCGGACGCGGAACGGCCTTGGATGGCAACCGCGTTCGTCCCGGGCCGCACACTCGCCGAGCGGGTCGACGAGACGGGTCCGCTGGATTGGCGCGCGCTGCGCCGTCTCGGCACCGAACTCGCCGAGGCACTGCGGGAGATCCACCGGGCGGAGGTCGTTCACCGGGACCTCAAGCCGAGCAATGTGCTCCTGCTGGGCGGCGAGGGAGACGACGGGGCGGTACGCGTCATCGACTTCGGCATCTCGCGCGCGGCCAGCAGTGACGTCCGAACCCAGACCGGCATGGTGATGGGCTCGCCGCCGTTCATGGCACCGGAGCAGTTCAGCCGCCCCCGCGAGGTCGGCGCCGCCGTGGATGTCTTCTCGCTGGGCGCGGTACTGGTGTACGCGGCCACCGGGCGCAGCCCCTTCGAGGCGGAGAACGCCTACCTCGCCGCCTACAACACCGTGCACAGCGAGGCCGAGCTGGGTGAACTGCCCGAGCCGCTGCGCCCGTTGGTGTCGGCCTGTCTGACGAAGGAGCCGGAGAACCGGCCGACGGCGAGCGAGGTGCTGGAGGCACTGGCCGGGCTGCCCGAGGAGCTGCCCGGCGAGGAGGGCCGTGCAGAGTCGTCCCCAATCCCGGTGACCACGCTGTCGGGACAGGCGACGTTGCCGTCCACAGGCGCCGGTACGACCCGACCGAAGCGCCGCAGGAAGAGGCTGTTGACCGGCCTCGTCGGCGCGGCCCTCCTCGGCGTGACCGTGGCGGCTTCGGTCGCCGTGGTGGCCGACGACCCGGCGAGCACCGTCGGCGAAGCCGACCAGGCGGGCCGACAGGCGACGGGCCCGCAGGCCACGCCCCGTGGTTCGACTCCGCCGGGCTGGAGGCCGTGGCACAACGCGCTGGAGCCGGAAAAGGACGAGCCGATGTCGATCGGCCCGGCGTGCACACCGGACGCGCTCGGCGTCTTCTGCTCCTCCGCACAGGTCGCCCTGACGCGGCTGAGCCCCTCGACGGGCCGTGTGGACTGGACGAAGCCCATGAGCCGGAAGGAGGTCAGCAGTTTTTCGCTGCGCGAGCCCGTCGTCCATGACGGTGTGGTGTTCGTCAGCAGCGCGGACCGCGCCCAGGGAGTGGACGCCTTCGACGGCAGGACCGGGAAGCGGCTGTGGCACCTGGACGGTCCGGTGGGCGGATTCGAGTACCTGAGCGGAGTGCTGCTCGTACGGCTGGACGAGCTCGGCCTCTCCGACACCGCGCGCTATGCGGCGTACGAGCCGGGCACGGGTGAGGAACTGTGGCGGCGCGAGCTGACTTCCACCTCGGCCAGCCCTCTCTACGCGGGGCCCGAGGGAACCCTCTACGCCGATCTGCGCGGCGGCTCCGGCGGTGTGGCCCGCCTCGACGCACGCACCGGCAGGACTCTGAGCAGTGTCGAGGCGCCGCAGGGCGATCTGTGGCTGGCCACCGTCCACGACGGCACGGCGTACTACGCGCGTTGGGAGGACGACACCGGGGTCTCCGCCGCCTTCTTCGTCCAGGACCTCGGCAGTGGGAAGACCCGCCGAGTCGACTTCCCCTGGAGCGTCGAGCCGGAAGCGCCGCCACTGGTGCACGGCGACACCATGTACATCTTCGACTACGGCAACGAGACCCTGCTCGCCCTCGATCTGAAACGCGGGAAGCCGCTGTGGAGCAGCTCGCGCGAGCTGCGCGTCTTCAGCGAACCGGCCTTTCACCAGGGCCGGTTGTACGTCCTGTTGCCGGACACCAGCATCCTGGCCCTCGATGCGCGCACCGGCAAGGAGATCGGGCGCACCGCCCCGTCCTTCGACACGGACGGCCGCTCCTTCGAGGAACTGACACCGAGTGCGGTACCGCCGCTGCCGGCGGGCGGCGTGCTGTACGGGATCTCCGGGCAGGGGATCTTCTCGGTGGCGGACGTTTCCTGAGCGGTACGGTCGGCGGGCGGAAACGGGGCGCCCCGCCGGACCCGGCCGGAACAGGGTCGCGGGTTCAGGTCGGCGGCACGGTCCGGCCCGGTTGTCCGCTGCGCGGTGGCCGCGGAGTCCGTTTCCGCGACGCCGTGACAGCGCCGGACGCCGCGGCCTTGAGGAGGCGGCGGCAGGTGGAGCATTCCAGGTGGCTCGGCGCGGGGCAGGCAGCGGCGTGCCGTAGGGAGTCACGCAGAACGCCGAGTTCGCGGATCGTCCTGTCCAGCTCGTCCGCCTTGGCCGCGAGCACCTGCCGGTCGATGCGGGGCTGTCCGTCCGGCGTGAACATGCGCGCGATCTCGTCGAGCGAGAAACCGGCGGTGCGCCCCACAGCGATCAGCGCCAGACGCTCCAGCACGCCGGGATCGTACTGACGGCGCAGGCCCCGCCTGCCGATCGAGGCGATCAGGCCCTTTTCCTCGTAGAAACGCAGCGTCGAGGCGGGGACCCCGGCGCGGTGCGCCACCTCGGCGATGTCCAGGTCTGTCATCCTCTTGACCTCAAGTCGACTTGAAGTAGAACGGTGTCATTTCCGCCCCGACAAGGCAAACACAGGAGACGATCATGGACGGCACGCGCAGGACCGCGGACGAACAGGCGGCCCGTTGGAACGGGCCCGCCGCCCATGCCTGGGTCGAGTCCCAGGCGGTGCTGGACGACATGCTCAGGCCCTTCGAGGACCTGCTCGTCGAAGCGGTACTCGCCGAACAAGGGCGCCACGTGCTCGACGTCGGCTGCGGTACGGGCGGCACCACGCTGGCCGTCGCGCGGCGACTGGGCGCGGATGGCCGTTGCGTCGGGATCGACATCTCCGAACCGATGGTCACCGCCGCCCGGGCGCGCGCCGAACGGGAGGGCACGCAGGCTTCCTTCGTCCGTGCCGACGCGCAGGATCACATGTTCGAGCCTGCCGGCTTCGACATCGTCATGTCGCGCTTCGGCGTCATGTTCTTCCAGGACTCCGTCCGAGCCTTCACCAACCTGCGGCGTGCCGCGAGGGACGACGCCCGGCTCCGGTTCATCACCTGGCGCGGCCCCGCGGAGAATCCGTTCATGACGACGGCGGAACGTGCCGCGGCACCGTTGTTGCCGAACCTCCCGGCCCGCCAGCCGGACGAGCCGGGGCAGTTCGCCTTCGCGGACCCGGACAGGGTGCACCGCATTCTGGAGGAGAGCGGCTGGACCGAAATCGACATCCGGCCGGTCGACGTGGACTGCACACTGCCCGAGAGGGAGCTGGTCGGTTACTTCACCCGCCTCGGTCCGGTCAGCCGGGTGCTGCCCGCGACGGACGAGCAGACCCGCGCACGGGTCGTCGAGACGGTCCGCGCCGCCTTCGACACCTATGTGCGGGGCACGGAAGTCCGCTTCACCGCGGCCTGCTGGATGGTCGGCGCCCGGGCATCGTCCGCGTCGTAGGACACTGGACCGGGTTCACGAGGCTCTCGTGGAACCGGCAGCCCATGCCTGAGCGCGGACGACCGGCGCGCTCAAGGATCGGCCGACCCACCGCCGCCCTCAGCGCAGGGCTCCCTTGGTGGCGTCGGCGATGAAACCGCGGGCGAAGAAGGTGAACACCAGCACCAGCGGTATGACCGACAGCAGCACCCCGGACATCACCATGCTGTAGTCCGTGGAGTGGCCGGCGTACAACTGGGCCAGCGCCACCTGGAGGGTGAGGCGGTCCGGGTTGACCAGCATCACCAACGGCAGGATGTAGTCGTTCCAGGCGGCGATGAAGGTGTAGATGCCGAGGAAGGCCAGGGCCGGCCGGACGCACGGCAGCACCACGTGCCAGTACAGGCGGAAGAAGCCGGCGCCCTCGATCCGGGCGGCGTCCAGCAGTTCGTCGGGGACGCTGCTGCTGGTGTACTGGCGCATCCAGAAGATGCCGAAGGCGTTGGCGGCGGCGGGCACGATGAGCGCCTTGAGGGTGCCCAGCCAGCCCAGCTGCACCATGATCTCGTACTGCGGGATGATCGCCAGCTGGGTCGGCAGGATGTACATGGACAGCAGGAGGCCGAACAGGAACTTCTTCGCGGGGAAGTCGTACTTGGCGAAGGCGAAGGCCGCCAGCGAGTCGAAGAACAGCACCAGCACGGTCGTACAGACCGCCACGGTCATGGTGTTGAACATCGAGCCGAAGAAGTCCATCTTGTCGAACAGGTGCTGGATGTTGGTCACGAGGTTGTCGCCGAACCACAGCTTCGGCGGATAGCTGTAGATGTCCTGCGAGGTGTTCGTCGCCATGACGACGATCCAGTAGAACGGGAACACGGAGATGACGACACCGGTCATCAGGACGAGGTGGACGCTCAGCCCCCGGAGCCGGTTGCGGTTCTGGCTGTTCACGGCTGTCGGTCCTTTCGCTGCACCAGGCGCCAGTTGATGAGGACGATGAGGAGGATCACCAGGAAGAAGGCCCAGACGATCGCGGCCCCGTAGCCGAAGTCGTTGTTGTCGAAGGCCTGGTGGTAGAAGTACAACAGCGTGGTCAGACCCGCCTGGCCCGGTCCGCCGGAGTTGGGATTGGTGGCCGCCTCGCTCCCGAACAGCACCTGGGGTTCGGTGAAGCTCTGCAGGCCTGTGACGGTGGAGATCACCACGGTGAACAGGATGATGGGCCGTAGCAGCGGGATCGTGATGGAGAAGAAGATCCGTACCGGGCGGGCCCCGTCCATCTTGGCGGCCTCGTAGAGCTCCGTGGGGATCGCCTGCAGGCCGGCCAGATAGATGATGGCGTTGTATCCGGTCCACTGCCAGGTCATCAGCGCCGCGATCACCAGCTTGATCGTCCACTCGTTGCTCATCCACGGCACGGCCGACAGATGCAGCGACCTGAGGATGGCGTTGATCAGGCCGAAGTTGTTGCTGAAGATCGCGCCGAAGAAGATCGCGATGGCCACCAGCGAGGTGATGCTGGGGATGAACAGGGCGATCCGGTAGAAGGCGGTGAGACGGCGGGTCGAGTTCACCAGCACCGCGAGCACCAGGGCGAGAAAGAGCATCGGCACGGTGGACAGCACCCAGATGACCAGGGTGTTGCGGACGGACAGCCAGAACACCGGGTCGTCCCACAGGAAACGGAACTGCTGGAACCCGACGAAGTGCATGTCCCCGATGCCGTCCCACTGCTGGAACGCCAGAAACACCGTGTAGAGCACCGGGAAGAGCATGAAGACCGAGAACAGCAGGTAGTACGGCGAGATGGCGAGGTACTGCGGCCAGTACCTGCCGGTCCGCCGCCGCGGCCCGCGTGGAGTCCCGGCCGACACGGGCCGGACCCGGCGGCCGTGCCGCCCCGGACCGCGCGGGCGGTCCGGGGCCGGCCCGTCGGTGGGCCCGGCGCCGGATCCGGGGGCCGACCCAGTGGGGGCCGGCCCGGCTACCGGGCTTGACGACATGTCACTTCACTCCCTGACGCTGGGCGATCTGCTTGGCCTGGCTGACCGCGTCCTTCCAGGCCTGGTCGGGGTCCTTGCCCTTGGCCTCGATGCTGGTCAGCTCGCTGAAGTAGGGCGCGGAGACCGCCGCGTCGGCGGGGGCTTCGAAGACGCTCTGGATCTTCTCGGCCGCGGGGCCGAAGATCTCGATGGTCTTCTGGCCGCCGAAGAAGGCGTCGCCCCCGGTCAGTGCCGGCAGCTTGTACGCGGCAGGGGCGGTCGGGAACAGGGCCGCGTCGGTGAAGCCGCGGGCCTGGTTCTCCGGGTTGAGGATCCAGCTGATGATCTTGAAGGCCTCTTCGGGGTTGCCGCTGGTCGCGGGGATGGCCAGGAAGGACCCGCCGAGGTTGGAGGGCCCGCCCGGCAGGTTCGCCACCCGCCACTTGCCCTTGGTGCCCGGGGCGGCGTTGCTGATGTCGAGCGCGTGCCAGGCGGCGCCGATCTCGGTGCCCAGGGCGCCGTTGCTGATCGCGGCGTTCCAGGTGTTGTCGTTGATCTTGGCGTCGATGCCGAGGGTGTAGGGCTTCACGGCGGTGAGCCAGGCGGCGCGGATGTGGTCCTGGTCGCCGATGAACTTGTTGTCCTCGTCGATGAACCGCTGGGCGCGCTGGCCGATGACCATCGAGAACACCGAACCGATGTTGTTGATCAGGTAGGTCTTGGGTATGGCCTTGTGCAGTTCGACGCCGGCCTCGAAGTAGTCGTCCCAGGAGGCCAGCTCGGCGGAGACCTTGGCCGGGTCGGTGGGCAGCCCCGCCTTCGCGAAGAGGTCCTCGCGGTAGTACGTGGCGCAGGGGCCGATGTCTATCGGGAAGCCGATGAGCTTGCCGTCCTGACTGGTGGCCTGCTTCAGCTTCCACGCCAGGTACTGCGGGACCAGCTTGTCCGCTCCGACGGTCTTCAGGTCGATGAAGCGGTTGGCGTTGGGCAGGAACGAGGCGATGTCCTCGCCCTTGATGCCGGTGATGTCCGGGGCGGACTGGGCGGCCCGCAGACCGGTGAGCAGCTTGGTCTTGAAGTCGCCGCCGACCACGGAGGTCTTGAGGCTGATGTCGGAGAAGTGCTTCTTGGCGTCCGCGACGACCTTGTCGCTCAGGCCGCCGGACCAGTACCAGAGGCTCAGGCTCTTGTCGTTCTTGCTGCCGCTCGTCGTGGCGTCGCCGCCGCACGCCGCGGTGGCACCTGCCGTGGCGGCCGTCAGTACGGCGGCCTGAAGGAATCGTCTGCGGGAAAGGTCCACGGTCTTCTCCTGGTGTTCGGCGTGTTCGGCGTGTCCGGCTAGGACCTGTGAGTCATGGGCGAGTGCGGGGACAGCGGGGGCCCGGGTGGCTGAAGGGGGACGGTGGCCGACGAACGCACCTCGCCGGCCGGAACGTGTGACGTGCTCTTCTCAGACGGTGCCGACGCGTGAGTGGCGGCGAAAAGCGCCGTTGATCCGCTTCGGCCGACCGGAGTGGGGCCCGAACCCGGCTCGAATTACGCAAGAGAGTGCACCCGGTGAGCAGTTTTGACAAGAGTCAAGCAGTGATCGAGACATTCATGCGCGACTTTGCTTGAGTTTGGCGGGCTGACGAGTATGGTCAGCGGCATGCTCCCTGACCGCAGACATGAGCTGATCCTTCGCGTCCTGCGCGCCGACGGTCCCACCAGCGTGACCTCCCTGGCCGAAAAGGTCGGGGCGAGTCAGGCCACGATCCGGCGTGACCTCGTGCAGCTGGAGGACGAAGGCCTGCTCAAACGCGTCTACGGCGGCGCTGCTCCCCTCCTCGGCGAGGACGACCCGTTCGCCGACGTGGCCGCGGTCCGGGTCGGGGCCAAGGACGCCCTGGCCGCCTGGTGCGCAGATCTCGTCAAGGACGGTGAGACGGTCCTGCTCGACATTGGCACCACCGCTCACCGGGTCGCCCGCCATCTGCACGGGCGGTCCCTGACCGTGATCACCAGCAACCTGGCCGTCTACGAGGAGCTCCAGGACGACAGGGACGTCCAGCTGATCCTGCTGGGCGGCGTGGTCCGGCGCGACTACCGCTCCCTGGTGGGCTTCCTCACCGAGGACAACCTGCGGCAGATCCACGCCGACCGGCTGTTCCTCGGCACCAGCGGGGTCCGTCCCGACGGCCAGGTGCTGGACACCACCGCCGTCGAGGTGCCCGTGAAGCGGGCGATGATCGCCGCCAGCGCCCAGGTGGTCCTGCTGGCGGACGCGGGCAAGTTCCCCGGTACCGGAATGGCCCGGGTGTGCGGGCCGCAGGAGCTCGACGTAGTGGTGACCAACTCCGGGGCGGACGAGAAGACCTGCGCCCGGCTGCGCGAGGCGGGAGTCGAGGTGGTCGAAGTATGAGACTCACCATCCTGGGCGGGGGCGGCTTCCGGGTCCCGCTGGTCTACCGGGCGCTGCTGGGCGATCACGGCGAAGGTCGCGTCACCGAGGTGACGCTGTACGACCTGGACCCCTCCCGGCTGGCGACCATCCGCAAGGTCCTCGTCGACCAGTCCGCCGGGCACCGCGACCCGCCCGTCGTCACCGTCACCACGAACCTCGACGAGGCGGTCACCGGAGCCGACTTCGTGTTCTCGGCCATCCGCGTCGGCGGGCTCGCCGGACGCGCGGCGGACGAGCGGATCGCCCTGGAGGAAGGCGTCCTGGGCCAGGAGACCGTCGGTGCGGGTGGCATCTCCTTCGGGCTGCGCACGATCCCGGTGGCCGTCACCATCGCCCGCCGCATCGCCGCCCGGGCGCCCGACGCCTGGGTCATCAACTTCACCAACCCCGTCGGCATGGTCACCGAGGCCATGACGGCCCACCTCGGCGACCGTGTGATCGGGATCTGCGACTCCCCGGTGGGCCTCGGCCGCCGGGTGGCCGGCGCGCTCGGCGCCGACCCGGCCCGCGTCCGCCTGGACTACGTGGGCCTGAACCACCTGGGCTGGCTGTGCGGTCTGTACGCCGACGGCCGGGACCTGCTGCCGTCCCTGTTCGAGAACGAGGCGGCGCTGACCTCGTTCGAGGAGGGCAAGCTCTTCGGCGCCGACCTGCTGCGCACGCTCGGCGCGCTGCCCAACGAATACCTGCACTACTACTACTTCAACCGCGAGTCGGTCGACTCCGCGCGGGCCGCCGAACAGACCCGCGGCGCCTTCCTCCAGTCCCAGCAGCAGCGCTTCTACGACGCCTTGGGCACCGCCGACGCCGGCCCGCCGGTGCCACGCGCCGCCTGGAAGGCCTGGGACGCCACCCGCCTGGAGCGCGAGACCACCTACATGGCCGAGAACCGTGACGCCGTCGGCATGGGCGAACGGGCCTCCTGCGACCTGGAATCGGGCGGATACGAGCGGGTGGCCCTCGCCCTCATGCGGGCCATCGCCCGGGACGAGCGCACCACCCTCATCCTCAACGTCCGCAACCACGGCCGGATCCCCGTCCTGGACGACGACGCCGTCATCGAGGTCCCCTGCCACGTGGACGCCAACGGCGCCCGCCCCATCTCCGGCGCCCCCTTGCCCGAGCACGGCACGGGCCTGGTGTGCTCGGTGAAGGCGGTCGAACGCGCGGTCATCCACGCCGCCGACACCGGTGATCGCGCCCACGCGGTCAAGGCACTGACCATCCATCCGCTGATCGACTCGTATGCCGTGGCGGAACGCCTGCTGGACGCCTACCAGCGCCACTTCCCCGAACTCGCGTACCTGCGCCACTGAGCCCCTCCCCCGGCCCGGAGGCCGGTGCGGCTGCCGCGCCCGCCGCGCACGAGGTGGGCCGGAACGCCCCGTACAGCGGTGCAGTTCTGTTCGATACGCTGCCCGAGCTGACGGTCGAGAGTAGGTGGGCGATCCATTCCCCGGCCGCACCGACCGGTTCGCGCGGGAGGCGTCGGGACGGCCCGCACGACGTCGACGACCGGCACCGGTGCCGGGAGTGACCGATGCCCTCGGATTTCTGCCGGGTCGCCGGCCAAGGACGTGGGCGCGCGAGTGGGGCGAAGTGAGGTCGTGGCATGAGAGCGATCGTCGTGGGGGCGGGCATCGGCGGACTGGCGGCGACGCTGAGCCTGCGCCGCGCCGGCCACGAGGTCACGCTGGTCGAGCAGGCGCCGCGGCTCACGGAGGTCGGAGCCGGGATCCAGCTCGCGCCCCACGCCACCCGCGTGCTGCGCCGACTGGACCTGCTCGACGCGGTCGCCGCACAGGCCGCCCGCCCCTCCCACATCAGCTTCCGCACCTGGTCCGACGGAGCCGAGATCTGCCGCTACACGCTGGGCCGCGAGGCCGAGGACGCGTTCGGAGCGCCGTACCTGCAGGTCCACCGGGCCGATCTGCAGCATGCGCTGGCCGCCGCGGTGCCACCCCGGTCGGTGCGCCTGAACACCCTGGTCGTGGGAATCGACCAGGACGACGAGTTGGCCCACGTGACGACGGCGAGCGGCGAGCGTCTGGGGGCGGACCTGGTCGTGGCCGCGGACGGGGTGCGGTCCGCGGCCCGCCAGTGGCTCTTCGGCGCGGACGAGGCGCTCTTCTCGAAGACCGCCGCCTACCGGGCGCTGCTCCCGGCCGAGGAGGTGGCCGATCTGGACCTGCCGGACACCGGGGTGTGGCTCGGGCCCGGCCGGCACTTCGTCCACTACCGGGTGCGCCGCGGGGAACTGCTCAACGTCGTGGCCGTGTTCCGGGCGGAGGCGGCGCAGGAGTCGTGGACCGCTCGGGCGGAACCGGGAGAGCAGCTGCGCGAGTTCGACGGCTGGGACTCCCGGGTGCGCACCGTCCTCGAACGCGCGGGACAGGTGTTCCGCTACGGCATCCACACACGTGTTCCGCTCACACGGTGGAACGTCGGGCGAGTGACCCTGCTGGGCGACAGCGCCCACGCGATGGTGCCGTTCCAGGCCCAGGGCGCTGCCCAGGCGATCCTGGACGCGGCCGGGCTCGGCGACGCCCTCGCGGGTGCGACACCGGCCGAGGTGCCCGACGCGCTCGACCGGTACGTGCGCCGGCGGCTGACGGCCGCCACGAGCGTGCAGGCCACTTCCGCGCGGGCGGGCGAGGACTTCCACCTGCCGGACGGCCCCGAGGCCCGGGCGCGGAACGCCCGTATGGCGGCGTACGCGGCCGAGAACCGGTTCATGCCGCAAGCGACCACGTGGGCGGCCGACGTCCTCGACGAACAGGCGTGACCGTGGGGGCGGCCGTACGGCGACGGCCGGGCCGAAGGCGCGTGTTGCGGCTCCGACCCGGACCCGTCCGCTCCTCCGCTCAGTCGACGGTGAAGTCCTCGAAACCGGCGATCCCGCGGATGTCGGTCCAGCCGTTCGCGGCCGTCATGAAGACGCCGATGTCCTGGGTGTCGGCGACGCCGCCCGGTGTGGCGGTGCCGACCCTGGTCCAGGAGACGCCGTCACGGCTGCACTCGCCGGTGTACGTGTCACCGGAGCGCGTCAGCCGCAGATGCACCGGGGCGGCCAGGGAACCGGTCAGTTCGATGGCGTCGAACCGGCCGTTGCCGTCGGAGTCCCAGGACAGCGCGCAGCCGTTGGACGGCGTCACCGCCAGATTGACGTAGCCGGCCGAGCCGTTCTCGGAGAGGTCGTTGCGGACGATCAGTCCGGCGCGGGCCCAGCCGCCGGTGGTGTCCTGCGAGGTGACCTGGACACTGGCGGTCGAGGAGGACCCGAAGGCGGCGGCCCGGTAGACCGTGCCGAACTCGTTGGTGGCGCCCCACAGGTCGGCGCCCGCGCCCTCGATGGCGAGCGCGTCGCCCGACTGGCCGAAGAGCGCGTCGTCGAAGGAGGCGGTTCGGTAGGGCGCTTGGACACCGGTGCCCGCCATCAGACGGACCGTCGCCGAGGCCGAGCCGCGCGTGCCGCCGGTCCGGTAGGACACGTTCACCGGCACCCGGGAGATCAGCACGCCGGTGGCCTTCGTGAGGGTGACGGTGAAGGTCGCCGAGAAGGTGTCACCCGGGGCGACCGACGCCGTGGTGGTCGTGCCGGACGGCTCGGCGGTCATGCCCTCCGGTGCGTCGAGGGACAGGGTCACGTCCGTCGCCGGTCCGAAGCCGTTGCGGTTGGTGAACGCCACGGTGACCGTGACCGGGCGGCCCTCCGCCACCGCGCCCCGGTCGGCGGACGCGGTCAGCGTCACCTGGTCCGGATTGGTGGCCAGGGTGTCCCGTACCTGCCGGGCCAGCTTGTGGATGTCGCCCGACGTCTTCACCGGGTAGCTGTCGTGCTGGTGCGCCCAGCGGTCCTCCAGCGCGAACCAGTCGATCCCGGTGGGCTCCCGACCGGCCGCGAGCGCGGCGGACAAGTCGGCGAAGTACGTCTTCCAGCGCGTGTGGTACAGGCCGCCGACCAGCCCCGCCCATTCCCGGTTCGCGTAGTCGTGCAGCCCTTCCTCGCTGCTCTCCCGGCCGCCCCAGGTGGTGATGACGGACCGTGCGTCGTACTCCAGCTGGTCCTTCTCGGCCCTGGTGGCGCCCCAGGACCGGGCGTCGGCCAGCCACCGTCCGAGCAGGTGCTGCGGGGACGTGGCCAGCACCTTGTCCATCAGCTTCATCCAGCTGAGCCACGTCTTGGTGAGCCGGTCGAATCCGGCCCGGTCCCCGGCCTCGTAGGCCGCCTTGATCCGGGGCAGCAGCACCCGGCTGCGGTTGGACAGCACCTGGCGGGTCACGTCGGCGAGGTCGTAGGCGTAGGCGGAGCTGTCGCGCAGTCGTGGCGCGACCTGGAGCAGTTCGGTGAGTGCCGTGTCGAAGACCGTGGTGTCGTAGCGGTCGGCCTCCGGGCCCCAGGCGGCGGCCTTGTTGGCGCCCAGGCTCGGCCGGGCGCCGAACAGCCCGTCGGGTGCCTCGCTCCACGCGTCCTTGCGGGTCATGCTGTAGGCGGTGTCGCGGATCGTCTTCCAGGCGGCGACGGCGTGCGGGTCCTCGCCGCCGTACCGGGACACGGCGTACGCGGCGAACCAGTCGTCGAGGTCGATGGTGCCGGGCGTCCACGCCAGGTCGGTGAGGAGCGCGAGCGCGGGCGCGTTGTTGTCGGCGGCCTCCGGCATCGCCGCGATACCGGCGAGCTTGCTGCCTTCCTTGTCACGCCACTTGGGGTACTGCTCCACCCAGTCCGGGGCGTTGGCGCCCATCGGGGTGTGGCCGCCGAAGTTCCAGATGCTGCCGAAGGCGTACGGGGTGCCGCCCCAGTCGCTCTCCCGGTCGGTGACGGTGGTGTAGCGGTCGGACAGGCCGTCCACGATCAGCATCCGGGACTTGTCGACCCCGTCGAGCAGCGCCTTGGAGGGGTTGGACTGCCAGCCCAGGATGGCCCAGATCGCGCCCGGGTGAGCTTTCTGGAGCGCCCCTTCGACGGCTGCCGCGGCCTCGTCCACCGGGACGTCACCGGGGTTGCCTCCCTCGTGCAGTAGGTCCATCTTGTACATCGTGCTGTCGCCGAACCGTTCCGACTGGGCCCGGTAGAAGGCGGCGGACACCTCGTCGAAGGCGGTGGTGCGCGGGTCGAGCCAGTCGGGTCGCTTGAAGGCGCCCCAGTCGCCCTGGGGCACCACGGCCGCGTCCCCGCCGTGCTTGGCGACGAAGTCGTCCGGCACGGTGCCGAAGTAACCGGGCAGCACCGGTGTCATGCCCAGCTCGCGCACCCGGTCGGCGATCTTCCGCGCGAGTTCGGCCCGGCGCTCGATGAGCCGCCTGGACACCGGACCGCCGAACCCCGACATGTTCTGCAGCAGCCACCACGGCTGATGGGCCGGTGCCGGAATCCACGCCCGCATTTCGGCGTCCGAGTACCCGAACTGCCGGAAGGTGTCGTAGTAGACGGCGTCGCCGCCGGTGTAGACCAGCACCCTGTTGATGCCGTGCAGCGCGAGCACGTCCAGCTCGCGCTCCCACGCGTCCCAGCTCCGGTAGGGGCCGGTGTAACCGTCGTTGGTGTCGTTGAGGGCGAACCGGTGCGGCACGTTCGCCGACCCCGCGATCTCCGCGCCGGGGGCGGGCAGCGACCTGGGGAGGTTCAGCTGTTCGCCGTTCCAGGAGATGTCGGCCTTCGCCGCCCGCGCGAGATAGGTGTTGAGGCCGGTGAGCAGCACCGCGGAGCTGGTGCCCTCCACGGTGATCGCCCCGGCCCGGCCGGTGACCTTGAACCGGTCGGCGCCGCCGGCGTCCAGAGCGCGCAGCGTCACCTGCCGGTGGTGGTCGGGCAGCAGTCGTCGCAGTGCGACCGATGCGGGGGTCGTGTCGAACGGCTTCGCGACCGTGTCCGCGGCCGCCGGTGCGGCGTGGGCACCTGGCGGCGGCGTCAGCAGGACCACTGAGCCGAACGCGGCCGCTCCGGTCAGCAGGCGTCTGCGGCTGAGGGGTTGGTTGGCTGTCATGAACGTCCTCTCAGAACTTCTCGGATCTTCCGAGTCGCAGTGCGATGTGGTCGCACCGCACCGCACCGCACTGCGGCTCGGATCAGGCGACGGTCATCGCGAAGATGTGCAGAGCGGGGCCACCGCTCGTCAGGCCGTCGCTGACCTTCGGCAACACGACCGAGTGCAGTTCCTTGTCCTCCAGCTCGACGCCGAAGGTGTAGAGGCTGACCGGGTTCCTGTCCTGGCCCGAGGGGGTGTTGCGGTACGGCAGTACCACCGCGGCCGCGGGGTTCGCCCAGTACCAGTCGGGGACCTCGACGGAGAAGGCCTGCTCCGTACCGTCCGCGTAGACGACCTTCCCGGGCCCCTTGCCGTCGCCCCAGGTGCAGGTGCCGAGGAAGGCCAGCCGCGAGCCGGTGCCGGACAGCCGCACGGTCTGCCCGGAGGACACCACGTTGTCCTTGGCCCCGGGCTCGGTGTCCGGCCAGGTGAAGGTCGTCCCGCCGTACGTGACCGAGGCTCCGGGAGTCAGTCCGACCGACGCCAGCGCCTGGGCGGAGAGGCTGGAACGCGAGCCGTCGATGTCGGCGGTGGTGGTGGCGTCGTCGGAGGAGATCCCGGCGTTGTCGAAGGCACTGGCCAGCGACCGGTACGGCAGTTTCAGCGACGAGGTCGCGCGGGTGCAGTCGGATCCGTGCTCGTGCACGTCGAAGAGCGCGTGCGCGATGCAGGAGACCACTCCCTCGGCGTCGTCGGGGAGCCGGGTCTTCCAGGTGCGGGTGACCGACCGTCCGGGCGCGATGTCGCCCAGGCCGTCCGACTCCACTGTGTCGCCCACGGCGAGGTAGAGGACGGTGTTGCGCAGGGTGATGCCGGTGGTGTTCTGGAGGGTGGCGGTCAGGGTCACGGCCTGGCCCGGCCCGGGGGTGGCCGGGGTGACGGTGAGGGAGACGGGCGGTGGAAGGAAGTCCAGTTGGGGGCGGTAGGCGGCCTGGGCGAGGCGCTGGGGTGTCATCTCGTCTCCAGTGAGAAGTGGTCGAACACGGCCTGCACCGTGGTGCCGGGGTAGTTGAGGTTCACGGCGCTCGCCACCACGCCGGCGTCCAGGGCGCCGCTCGCGGAGGGGACGGTCGCGCTCGCGGTCTCGGTCCAGGAAAGGCCGCTGTTGGTGCTGGAGTACGCGGTATAGGTGGTGCCGTCGCGGACGAGGCGCAGCCAGGCGGGGTGGGTGGAGCCGCCGCCACCGGCCCAGGTGTCGAGCCGTCTGTCGCCGTTGCTGTCGGTCATGAACTCCAGGCCGAACGACTTCGACATGGTGAGTACGGCGTAGCCGCCCTTCTCCGGGGCGGTGAGATCGTTGGCGACGGCGATTCCGTACTTGGCGGTGGGGTTGTCGCTGCCCGTGAGGCTGACCGTCTTGACCTGCACCACGCTCGACTCGGCGGCGGAGCCGGGAAGGAGGATGCCCCCCTTCTCGTCGGTGCCGCCGGAGAAGTCGCGGCCGCCCGCCCAGATCACCAACTGGCTGCCGTACTGGCCGAACTCGGCGTCGTCGGTGGTGGCGAACGTCCGGTACGGGGCCCGCACCCCATTGGGCTCGTAGGGCACCGTGAACGTCTTCGCGGACCGCGCGCAGTCGCTGCTGCGCCCGTCGACGTCGAAGACCACGTGCGCGGTGAACGCCACGTTCCCCGCCACGTCGGCCGGCATCGCCGTCTCCCAGCGCCGGGTCGTCTTCGCGCCGCGCCGCAGGTCGCCGAGCGGGATGGTCTTCGCCGCCGTGGTGGCGCCGGGGTTGATGAGGTGGAGCACGGCGTTGCGGAGGGGGAAGGGGCAGTCGTTGGTGAGGACCGCGGTGGCGGTGACCGTGTCACCGCCGGCCGGCTCGGCCGGCTGCGTGGTGACGGTGAGGGTGGGGCCCAGGGCATCGAACTGGGTACCGTTACTGATTCCCACGCCGCTCACCGGGCCCAGTCGACGGTGAAGACGTTGGCGATGTCGCTGGGCAGGGAGGACGGGACGGTGATGTTGATCTTTCCGTCACGGCGGGTCCACCGCAGACTGCCGCTCGTGCCGAGCAGCCGGATCCTGGACGTGGCGCTGACGGGGATGTCGCCGGGCACCGAGAGGGTGCCGCTGGGCGCGCCCAGCACGATGATGTTGAACTTGCCCGGGGAGACGGTGTAGCGGATGCCGAGCGAGCCGCCCTCCTCCTCCTCCGCCCGCACCCAGGGCGTCGACCCGTAGATCGCCGGGCCGTTGGTCTTCAGCCAGGCGCCGATGTCGCGCAGCCGCTCCTGCATGATCTCGGGGATCGTGCCGTCCGGTTTGGGACCGATGTTGAGGAGCAGGTTGCCGTTCTTGCTGACCACGTCGGCGAGCAGCCGGATCAGGAACTCGGAGGTCTTGTAGTCCTCGTCCGGCTCGTGCTTGTTGTAGCCCCAGGAGTAGCCCATGGTCATGCAGCACTCCCACTTCTGCGGATCCATCGTGGGGTTGGTGCGTTGCTCGTACGTCGCGAAGTCGAAGTGGGTGTCGAACCGGTCGTTGATCACCACGCCCTTGGGGCGCTTACGGTTCTTGGCCTGGTTGTAGTAGTGGGCCATGGGTTCTTCGCTGCGCCACGGCGAGTTGTCGGTGGGCCGGAACCACTGTCCGTCCGCCCACAGTAGCTCGGGGTCGTAGCGGTCGATGATCTCGTAGAGCTGCTCGAGCTCGTAGTCGCCTATGTAGTCCTGGACCGGCTTGTAACCGGTCATCGGGATTTCCTGGTCGGTGTAGAAGTTGCGCATCGGCCGGCCGATCGCCGGGTTGAAGTACTCGCCGAGCGAGTAGTACAGGCCCGGGCGCACGGTGCCGCGCTTGCGGGCCGCGGTCATCAGCTCACCGACGAGGTCGCGCTTCGGGCCGTACGCCACGGAGTGACGGTCCGTCACCTTGCTGGGGTAGAGGGCGAATCCGTCGTGGTGCTTGCTGGTCAGCGCGAAGTACTCGGCGCCCGCCTGCTCGAACAGCTTCACCCAGGCGTCGGGATCGTACTTCTCGGCCTTGAACTGCGGGATGAGGTCGTCGTAGGTGACGTTCTCGCCGTAGGTGTCGCGGTGGTACTTCCACTCGGCGGTGTCCTTGGTGCTCTGGTACCAGAGGTACCACTCGGAGGCGCTTCTCGGCGTCGCGCCGCCGATCACCGAGTAGATGCCCCAGTGGACGAAGATGCCGAACTTGGCGTCCTTGTACCAGCGCGGTACGGGGTGGGTGTCGAGGGAGGCCTTGGTGGGCTGGTAGTCGGGAATGCCGGGGACGCCGGACACGGCGCCCTGCGCGAGCGCCTGGGCGGTGCCGGGCGGGGCGAGCAGCACCGCGCCGCCGAGGGCGGCCGCGGCGGTCATGAAGTGTCTGCGGTCGACTGCCATGGATGTGCCTCTCACTCGTGCGTGGAGAAGGAATCGAAGAGCGCTGTCGTGATCTGGCCGGGGTAGTTGAGGTTGACGGCGCTCGCGACCAGCCCGGCGTCGCCGGTGCCGCTCGCGGACGGCACGGTGGCGGTGGCCACCTGCTGCCAGGCGGTGCCGTCGGAACTGGCGTACGCGGTGTAGGCGGTGCCGTCGCGGACGAGCTTCAGCCAGGCGGGGTGGTGCGAACTGCCGCCGCCGGCCCAGGTGTCGAGCTTCCCGTCGCCGTCGCTGTCGGTCAGGAACTCCAGGCCGAACTGCGCGGACATGGTGAGCACCGCGTAGCCGCCCGCCTCCGGCGCGGTGAGGTCGTTGGCCACGGCGATCCCCGCCTTGGCGGAGGGGCCGCTGCCGGTCTGACCGACGACCCGGGCGGTCACGGTGCCGGACGGCGGCGCGGCGTCGGCGAGGTAGACCGCCGCCTTCTCGTCCTTCCAGCCGGACAGGTCCTGGCCGCCCGCCCAGATGGCGAACTGGCCGCCGTTCTGTGCGTACTGGGCCTCTTCGGTGGTGGTGGCGGTCGTCAGGTACGGCGCCCGGACCTCGGACGGAGCGGGGGTCACCGTCGCGTCCACGCTGTCCGAGTCGCGCCGGGTACGGCCGTCCTGGAGGAAGGAGGTGCGTACGCCGATCTCGTGGGTGCCCCAGGCCGCGTCGGCCGCGGGGGTCACCGTCCAGGTGACGGGGGCGCTGTCGCCCGGGGCGAGGGAGCGTGTCCGCGTGCTGCCGGCCGTTTCGGCTGTCCAGCCGTCGGGGAGATCGAGGCGCGTGCTGACCTGGGTGACCGTCTTGCGGCCGGTGTTGGTGACAGTCGACGTGATCTTTGTTCCGGCGCCGCCGGCTTGCAGGGTCGGCCAGTACGGGGTGAGCCGGACGCGGGCCGAGGGGCAGTCGCGGGCCGCCCCGAGGGTGGTGAGGTCGACGGCGTCGGCGAACGCCTTCATCCCGGTGTCATTGGGGTGCAGGTGATCACCGGAGTCGAAGGCGGCGGCGTAGCGGGTCGGGTCGTCCGGGTCCCGTACGGCCTTGTCGAAGTCGGCGTAGTCGTCGAAGACGCCGCCGTCGCGGACGAAGGTGTTGACCTTCTGCCGGTCGGCCTCCTTGGTCTCGGTCCACCAGTCACCCCAGCCGCGATACGGCACGACCGTCGCGCCGATCACGCGCAGCCCGCGGGCGTGGGCGCGGCGTGCGATCTCCTTCATGCCGTCGATCACCTGATCGCCGGTGGCGCCGCCCCAGCTGAGGTCGTTGACGCCCTCGAACAGGACCACCGTCCGGGCGCCCGGCTGTGACAGCACGTCGCGTTCCAGCCGGTCCAGCGCCGACGGATTGCCGTCGACGCCGGCCGTGATCCGGTTGCCGCTGATGCCCTCGTTCAGCACCCCGGCGGTGGACGAGCAGGCCGACAGCCGCCCCGCCAGATAGTCGGGCCAGCGCCGGTTGGCGTTCGACGTGGAGGCCGCCCCGTCGGTGATGGAGTCGCCGAGCGCCACCACGGCACCCGCCGCGTTTCCACCCTGTACGTCGACTCCGGTCAGGAACGGGAAGGCGGAGTCGGTACGGGTGAAGGCGTCCCCGTCGGCGTCCGAGGCGTGGTCGCCGCCGCCGTCCGCGGTCCAGTAGACGGTCTGGAGGCCCATCCAGTGCTGGCTGATGTGGGTCAGCCGGCCGGGGAAGTACAGGCTGACGACCAGATCGCTGCGGGCCGGCACGGTGAGCCGGACCTGATCGCTGGCCGCCTGCTCACCGCCCGGGATCGTCACCTCGTTCTTCCCCCCGAACCGCAGTTGCCGCGGCTTCGTTACGGCGGAACCGCCCTCACGGAGTCCCACGGTCGCGTGCCCGATCGTCACCGGCTCGGTGGTGAAGTCATTGGTCAGCCGGATGCGCACGCTCGAACCGCCCGCGCTCACCCGTACCGGAATCCGTACCGTCACCTCGGAGGTGCCCGGGTCGTAGACGGCGTGCTGGGCGGTCGCCCAGGTCCCCGTCCACGTCCCCTGTGCCGCCTCGGCCGGCGACGCCGCCGGGAGCAACAGCCCTGCCAGTACGGCCGCCATGGCCGTGGCCAGGGCTGCCAGTCTTCGGTGTCCAAGCACCACGTCCTCCTCAGGTACAGCCGCGGCCGAGGCCGAGCGACGTCAGGTCGATGGAGTCGGCGAAGGCCTTCATTCCGGCGTCATTGGGATGGAGGTGGTCACCGGAGTCGTACGCGGCGCCCAGCCTCCGCGGATCCTGCGGGTCCCGGACCGCCCGGCCGAAGTCGGCGTAGTCGTCGAAGACCCCGCCGGAGTCCCGGACGAACGCGTTGACCTGCTGTCGCCGCGTCTCCGTGTCCTCGGTCCAGCCGCCCCAGGTGAAGTCCTTGTACGGGGTGATCGTGGCGGCGACGACCCGCATCCCGCGCCGGTGCGCCCGGTCGGCGATCTCCGTCATCCCGGCGATGATCTGCTCGGCACTCGCCCCGCCGAGGTCGTTGATCCCCTCGAAGAGGATGAGGGTCCGTACTCCCGGCTGGGAGAGCACGTCCCGTTCGAGGCGGTCCAGGGCGGAGGGGTTGGTCACGGTCCCGGCGGTGATCCGGTTGCTGGTGATGCCCGCGTTGAGCACCCCCGCGCCGGGCCGACAGGCGTTGAGGCGGGCGGACAGCAGGTCGGGCCAGCGCTGGTTGGTGTCGGCCGTGGAGGCCGCCCCGTCGGTGATGGAGTCGCCGAGCGCCACCACCGACCCGGTCCTCGGCGCGGTCACGTCGACGCCGCTGAGGAACGGCCAGCTCGTGGTGGTCCAGGTGAAGGCGTCACCGGCGGTGTCGGCGGCGTGGTCGCCGGCCCCGTAGTCCGTCCAGTACACGGTCTGCTGGGCCCACCAGTGACCGGTGATGTGGGTGACCTGGCCCGGCAGATGGAGACTGACCACGAGGTCGGCCAGGGGCGGCACCGTGAGCCGGACCGGATCGCTGACCGCCTCGCCACCCGCCGGGATCGTGACCCCCCGCTTCCCGCCGAACCGCACGTCGTACGGGCGCGCCACGGCGGAGCCGCCGTCGCGCAGGCCCACCGTCGCGTGTCCGATCGTGATCGGGTCGGTGGCGTAGGCGTTGGTCAGGCGGATGCGTACGGACGAACCGCCGACGCTGGTGTGCACCGGCATCCGTACCGTCACCTCGGACATCCCCGAGACCTCGTAGTGCTCGCTGGCAGCCGTCGCCCAGGTCCCCGTCCATCCGCGCCGATCGTCCTGCCGACCGGCCTCGGCGGGTGCCGTCGTCCCGGCCACGACGGCCACGACCGCCAGGAGCAGAGCCGCGAGCCTGCCGCGTATCGCCTGCATGTGCCGCCCCCTACCGTTCCGCGCCGGTGTGCGCGAGCACCTGGTACGCCTTGGTGGCGCCCTTGGCCTTGGTGTTGCCCTCACGGGCGCTGCCGGTGACCTCCCGGACGATGTGCCAGTCGGCGCCGATCCGGAACCGGAACGCCGCGGGAGCGGTGGCCAGGACGGTCCGGCCCGCCCGCACGGTGGTGAGGGTCAACCGGTCCGTGGCGACGCGCAGTTCATAGGCGGGTGTGCCGAAGGTGAGCGGCCCGGAGTCGGCGGCCGCCGGCGCCGCGCCGAGCAGCGGGGCGGCCAGGATCAGCGCGGCCGAGCCGGGGCGGACGGTTCGCTTCCCGACGAGGGGCATCAGGCACCACCGCCGCAGGTCACCTTGGCGTCGGCCCAGTCGGCGTGGTCCGAGGAGACATCGCCGTCCCCGTCGACCAACAGGTCCAGCCAACGGGCGCCGGTCACGTCCACGTCGACCGCGATACCGCCGTCGGAGCCGTACCGCACCGGAGTGGTGGCAAGGGTGCGGCCGTCGGCGACCACGTGGAAGGAGACGCTGCCGCCGTCACCGACCTCGTCGTCCACCCCGGCGGTCGCGGTGAACCGGCTGCAGCCGCCACCGAGATAGACACGCACCCGGCTGTCGGCGTGCACGCCGAGGCCCTTGGTGTAGGGGGTACCGCCGATACTCAAGGGGCGCCCGTCACCCGCCGCGTTCTCCCCGTTGGAGGCGTCCTTCTCCACCGGACCCCAGCCGTTGACCGCCTTGACCAGGGTCAGGTCGCTCACATAGGCGTCGGCGGACAGCCCGGGGGGTGGCACCTGCACGGCCCGTACACCGGTGACGGTGCCTGGCCGGCCGGGCTGGGTGAGCTTGGCGGTCGCGGACAGGACGGCGTAGTGGACCGGCTCGCCCGGTGGGGTGACGGTGTAGTCCGCGGTCACGGTGTCGCCGGGCCGCACCCGGTCGTAACGGGTGGTGTCGTCGGTGGTCGCGGTCCAGCCGTCCGGGACCTTCAGGGCCAGCTCGACGTTCCGGGCGGTCGGCGCGTCCTTCGGCACGCTGAGGGTGACGGGCACCTTGGCGGCCGTCCCGGTGCTCAGGAACGGCTCGGCGTCGACGGTGACACGGGCGCCCGAGGCCGGCATGGCGTACGTCCTGGCGTCGTACGAGGGCGCGGCCACCGTACCGATCTTGATCCCGCCCGCCGAGGCACCGAGGTCGACGAGCTTCGCCGAACCCGGGCCCGCTCCGGCCTCGGTGGACCACACGGCCAGGGCGATGGTGTTGCTGCCCTGCTCGCGCAGGATGCCCTTGGGGACGACGAACCGTGTCTGCGGTCCGGTGTCCGGCAGATGGCGGCCGATCAGCCAGCCGTTGACGAAGATCTGGACGCGGTAGCCGGTGCTGCCGTCCGTGGCTTCAGCCAGATCCAGCGCGATCGCGTTGTCCTGGCCCTGCGGCAGGTCGAGCCGGGCGGAGGTGCGGTACCAGCGCACGCCGGGCCCGGTCTTCGCGGACTGACCGGCGAGGGTCGTGCTCTTCCAGCCGCCGTCGGAGTACCCCGGCAGTGACCAGCCGGCCCGCTCCCCGTACAGCCCGCCGTTGTTGTACGGGCCTCGGGCGGTGTCGACCGGGTCCTCGCCGCCTCGGTCGCCCTGGATCTTCCAGGTGAGGGTGGAGGCCCCGCCGATCACCTCGGCACTGAGCAGACCGCGTGGCTCCTTGGAGTAGTCGTGGCCCCATTCCTCGTTGTGGCCCGCGTTCTCCACGAGGACGGAGAGGACGTTGTCCGCGCTGTCTCCGCCGGCCTTCAGCGTGCCCGCCGGGATGTCGAAGGGGTGCGCGCCGTTGCCGGAGCTGCCGAGGTAGCGGCCGTTGAGCCAGACCGCGTACTGGCCGGTGTTACCGGTTTTGGCGTCGAGTGCGAGCGCGGTCGCGGCACCGGTGGTGCGGAACCGGCCGCGGTACCAGACGTCGCCGTGGTGGAAGCCGTACTCGTCCATCGCGAGGACCGGCAGCGAGCCGGCCAGTTCCGGGTTGTCGGCGGTGAGGTGGTCGGCGGTGATCCAGGCGGAGTCGTCGAAGCCGGGGGCGGCCTCCGGTGCCTCCTCCTTGTACTTCCATGTCGTCAGCGCGGGCAGCTCGACCGGGCGCGGCGCCCGGCTGACGGCGACCCTGCTGCCGTTCCAGGTCACCCTTTTGGCGTCCGCGATGACCTCGATCTTCGTGGCCTTGGTGGAGTCGCCGGTCAACTTCAGCGTGCCGTCGGCCAGTTCGGCCGTACGGACGAGGGACGGGCCCCGTACGAGGACCGGGCCCTTGGCGGTGTCCTGCCGCCACCAGTGCGCGGTCTCGGCGGTGTCGGCGATCAGCAGTTCCATGCCGTTCACCAGCACCCGGGCCAGCCCCTTATGGGTGTAGTTCAGGCGCAGGTCGCCGCGGGCGGCGTCCCAGGTGGTGGTGACGTCGCCGTCGAGGACGGTCACTTCGGGCCGCTCGGCGTACCGCAGCACGGTCTCGCCGGCCTCGCCGTCCCGCCCGTACAGCAGCGCCACGTCCCGGTCGCCGATCCGGGCGTGCGTCATGATCTCCGAGGTGGAGTAGACGAGCCGCTGGCTCGCGCCCAGGTCGTAGCCCGCTACGAGCAGTTTGGCGTCCCTGCCGTCGACGGTGATCGTTCCCTGCTGGGGTACGCGCGGGTAGTCGCCGTCCGTGCCCTTCAGCGACAGGGTGGTCTCGTCCTTGTCCTTCACGCGGGTGTCGGCGTGCCGGACGGTGAAGAACTGGGTGCCGTCGTCGGGGTTGACGCGCCGGTCGATGCGCAGGGCGTCGTCGGACGGTACGGGCGCCTCGGCCTTGTCGGTGCGCGCCAGCGAGGTCACCGAGTTGACCATGTAGCCGAGGCGCTTGAACTCCTGGTATTTGTCGGTCAGTTGGCGGGACTCGTTGATCGGGGCGCCGTAGTCGTACGACGTGTAGACCGCGTTGGGGTCGGCGAGCCAGCCCCAGTTGGTGCCGCCGTACGTCATGTAGAAGGACTGGCCGCTCACCCCGGCGGCGATGTTCATCTTGCTGAACACCCGGGTGAAGTCGGTGCCGGTGAGCTTCGCGCAGTCCTGGTATCCGGTGCCGCCCCAGGGGTCGAAGGCACCGCCCTGTGCCTCCGGGATGATCAGCGGGGACTCGGGCTTCCACTCGTTGACGTACGAGTAGTCGGGCAGGTTCCTCCAGGTGTCGGGGTCCTTGCAGTCGAAGCCCTGCGGGTAGGCGTCGAAGCCGTAGATGTCCGGGGCGCCCTTGCCACTGACCCAGTTCTTGTTGGCGCCACCGTCGTTGACGAAGGTGGGCACATCGATGCCGTCTTCCTTCGCCCAGTCGATGAGGGTCTGCATGTAGTCGGCGTCGTGCCGGCCGCCCTGGTACTCGTTCTCGACCTGGTACAGGATCACGGAGCCGGTGCCACGGGTGAGTTGGTGGCGCGCGATGATCGGGTTGATCCGGCTCATCCACTCCCGGGCCGCCTTCAGGTACTCCGGCTCGGAGGTGCGGTTCACGCCTGCCTGTGTCTTCCGCCAGGCGGGCATGCCGCCGCCGGAGACCTCCGCGTTGATGTACGGGCCCGGGCGGGCGATCACGTACAGGCCCGCGCGCTCGGCCTCGTCGAGCAGCCGCTCCACGTCACGAGTGCCGGTGAAGTCGTACGAGCCGGGCTTGGCCGAGTGGTAGCCCCAGTCGAAGTAGAGCGAGACCGCGTTGAATCCGCCCGCCTTGATCTTCTGCAGGACATCGCGCCACGCGTCGGGGCTGGGCAGCCGGAAGTAGTGGAACTCGGCGCCCCAGAGGTAGAGGGGCTTGCCGTCGACCCGCACGGAGTACTGGTCGTAGGTGACGGTGTGCTGGGCCTGCGGCTCCGCCTGGACCGGTGCCGCGGCGGCACCTGTGCCGGTCAGGGGCATGACACTCAGTGCCGCGGCAAGCAGCAGGGATTTCCACTTCGCTCTCATGACGTCAGCCCCTTCACGACCGCCGCCCGCGCGGTCTCGATGTCGCCCACGTCCTTCGTCCGGCCGTCGAGGTTCCGGGTCGCGGTGGTGAGGGCCTCGGTCAGGGCGTCGCTGTCGGTGCCGCCGTCCTTCTTCCGCAGCTGGGCGATGAGTTCGTAGTCCTCGATGCCCTCCTTCAGCTGCTCCCAGCGGATGCTGGACATCGGGCCGTCCTTGCCCGGGTAGACCAGGTACTCGTCGCCCTGGGTGAAGATGTGCACCGGCTGCTTGAAGGGGTCGCTGGTCCAGCTGTTGTACGACCAGCGCAGAAAGCCGTCCAGATTCCGCTGGGCGGAGATCCACGGCAGCATCCGCGACTCGACGGCGGGCGAGAACGAGAGCGTGTTGGGGTGCGCCGGCGCCCCGTACACGTAGAAGGTCGTGATCTTGCCGGCCTTGCGCCGCTCGGCCACCTTCTCCTTCGTCATCGCGTCGATACCGCCCCAGTCGACGGACAGGTTGGAGGCGACGCCTTCGGTGCTGATCGAACCGGCCACGGAGATACGGTCGTCGAAGACCGGCGCGACCTCGTGGACGAAGTTCTTGACGACCGTCATGGTGTCGATGGGCCGCTCGTCGAAGGAGAGCCAGGTGTTCTCCAGCCAGCCCTTCGCCTTCAGGTGCTTCTCGAAGGCGGGGAGGAACGCCCCCCACGCCTCCCGCCAGCGGTCACCGCCCAGGTCGACGTTCTCGTAGACGGTCTTGCCGGTGCGGGTGTCGGTGTAGGTGAGGTGTTCCTGGTCCTGGAACGCCAGCATGGAGAAGGCGCCGATGTCGGGCCCCAGACCGGCGCGTCTCGCGGTCTGGACGTACTTGTCCCAACGGCTGAAGTCGAAGGAGAACGTCTTTCCGTTCCAGGTCCAGCCCACCATGCTGGTGTACGGCGTGGCGGTCTGGGACTCCCGGGTGCCGAGCGACCACTGGTGGTGCCACGGGTTGTCGACGATGGTGGTGTTGATGACCTTCTGGCCGCGCGAGGCCAGGTCGCGGTTGTACTTCTCGATCAGCTTCCAGTGCTGGTCGGACCAGAGCTTGACGCCGTGGTTCTTGGCGATCGTCTCCGGCTGCGCCCAGACGTCGAGGAAGAAGTCGTAGTCCTTCGGGTCGGGCACGCTCGTGTCCGCGACCTCGATGGTCAGCGGGTAACTCGCCTGGGTGCGGCCGTCGGCGTCGACCTTCACCGTGCCGGTGTAGGTGCCGGGCTTGGCCGTCTTGGGGATGTGGAAGGTGAACCACAGCGGTTGTGCCGCGTACGCGGGTACGTCCGCCGAGGACCGTTCCTCGAGCGCGTCGCCGACCACGTCGGGGTTGCGGTCGCCGGACACCTCGTTGCCGGAGCTGACCTGGTCGATGGTGGCGGACCAGTCGACCTCGCTCTTGGAGCGCTGCACGGGCACGTACTTGACGAACCGGACCCGGGTGTCGGCACCGGACAGCTTCGCGCCGCCGGGCCCGGTGAGGTCACCGACCACGGCCTCGACGTCGTCGAGGTTCTGGCCGGAGGCGATCGCCAGTTGGGCCGAGACCTGCTCGTTGCGGACGGCGGAGAGCTTGAGCTCCTTGGTGTCCTTGCCCTGGATGGCGGTCATCGGGTAGCGCGGGACCCGCTCCTCCGCGGAGCCGGCGAAGGAGCCGGTGGGAACCCAGGTGATGGTGTCCCTGGTGCCCATGGCGTCGGCGACCTTGACGGTCAGCCAGGTGGTGGTGGCCTTGGAATTGAGGTCGGTGCCGGTAGTCGTATTCGTGGTGCCGTTGACGGCTATCGCGGTGGTGCTCGCGGCCACGACCACGCCGGCGACGAAGCCGGCGACAAGTGAGGACGTACGTGCCATGGGGGTGGGTTCCCTCTCTCACGGCTGTGCAGGGAGTGGTCCCCGGCAGGCCCCCAGGGGTGGGAGGCCTGCCGGGAAGCGGGGCGGGTCCTGGTGATACGGGCGTGTCAGGAGGTGACGGAGAACCCGCTGAAGGCGGCCTCGATGTTCTCGCCGGGGTAGTTGACGTTGGCGGCGCCGGCGACCATCCCGGCGTCTCCGGTGCCGGTCGCCGACGGCACCTGGGCGGTGCCGACCTGCGACCAGGTCTCGCCGTCCTTGCTGGCGTGCGCGGTGTAGGTGGCGCCGTCCCGGGTCAGCCTGAGATACGCCGGGTGGTAGGTGGAGCCACCGCCCGCCCAGGTGTCGAGTTTCCCGTCGCCGTCGCTGTCGGTCATGAACTCCAGTCCGTAGCTCTGGGTCATGACCAGCACCGCGTAACCGCCCTTGCCCGGCGCGGTCAGGTCGTTGGCGAGGGCGATGCCCGCCTTGCCGACCGGTGAGGCGCTGTTCTGGGAGACCAACTGGACCTGCACGGTGGCCTTTTCACCGGCCGCGTCGTCGCGGTAGATGACCCCCTTCTCGTCCTTCCAGCCGGACAGGTCCTGGCCGCCCGCCCAGATGGCGAACTGGTCGCCGGCCTGGGCGTACTGGGGGTCCTCGGAGGTGGTGTCGGTCGTGAGGTACGGCGCCTGCACACTGCCCGGGGCGGCCTTCACCTGCGCCTGCACGGTGTCGGACACCTTCTGCGAGCCGTTGGATCCGCTGTAGGCGGCGGTGCCGGTGAGGTCGTGACTGCCCCAGCGGGCGTCGTCGGCCGGGGTCACCGTCCAGGTGGTGGTGAGTGTGGCACCGTTCTTGAGGGACCTCGCGGTGGTCGGGCCGGTCGCCTTGGCGCTCCAGCCGTCGGGCAGGTCCAGTGCCGCCTTGGCGTCCTTGAGGGTGCCGGTGCTCCAGTTGGTCACCTCGGTGGTCACCTCGAACGGCGTACCGGCGTCGGTGGCCGGGGCGTCCGGGGTGATCAGGACGGATGCGGCCGGAGCGTCGTCGCGCTTGAGTGCCTTGACGGCCTTGGCGGCGCCCTTGGCCTTGAGGTTGACGAAGGCCGGGGTGACGCCGAGCGGCGCCGCGTACCCCTTGAGGGTCTTGGGGCCGCGGATCACGGTGCCCTGGTTAACGTCGTACCAGGTGCCCGGCGGCAGATGGACGGAGCGGGTGGCGCCGGTGCTCAGCTTGGGCGCGGCCAGTACGGCCGGGCCGAGCATCCACTCGTCGGTGACCGTGTAACTCGCCTCGTCCTTCGGGAAGTCGAAGAACAGGGGCCGCATGATCGGGTCGCCGGTCTTCAGCGTGCTCTGCACCTGGTCCCAGATGTAGGGGGCGAGCTTCTCGTGGGTCTTGATCGCCTGCCGGTAGAGGTCAACCGTCTCCTGGTCGTAGTCCACCTTCTGCCCGGTGGTGGTGTCGTTGGTGTCCACCGGTGAGGTCGAGGCGTACATCAGCGGCATCAGTGAGGCGGACTGCGCCCATCGCACCAGTACGTCCTTCGTCGGTGCGGGCTGGCCGCCGGAGCCGCCGATCATGTCGGACTCGACGAACGGGTAGCCGATGGTGGAGATGGCGAGGTTCTGGGTGGCGGAGGCGCGCAGGGAGTCCCAGCCGGTGCCCTTGTCGACCTGGCGGGTGACGAAACCGGCCTCGTGGGCCGTCCGGTTCCAGTGCACCCGGATGCCGGCGCCCTGGAGGTCGAACTCGTCGGCGAGCTCGGTGCCGAGCTTCTGGTAGTCGGTGGCCTGGTGGCCCTCGCGCGGCGCGCACTTCTCGTCGAAGAACCGGGTGTCGAACTTCAGCCCGTCGATGTCGTAGGTGTCCATGAGGGTCTTGAGGTTGCCCTCGTACCAGGCCTTGGCGTCGGGGTTCGCCAGGTCGATGATCCCGGCCTGACCGTTCCACCAGGTCACTTCACACGGCTTGCCGGTGTCCTTGGCGTCCATGAGCAAGTAGTCGTGGTCGACCGCGTACTGGTAGTTGTCCGAGTCCAAATTGATCCACAGGGTGACCCAGATGCCGAAGTCGAACCCCATGTCGTGGATCTTCTGGGAGAGGCCCTCGGGATCGGGGAAGGTCTTGGGATCCCAGGTCAGGTTGCCGTAGTTCGACTCCCACTTGTCGTCGAGCTGGATGGTGTGCCCGTCCAGGCCGTTGTCGTGGAGGTCGGTGGCGTAGTCGAGCAGTTTCTCCTGGTCGACCTTGGTGTAGAACTGCGCCCAGGAATTCCACAGCGGCTTGGCGTACTGCTCGTACGGGGCGTCGCTCTTGGCGGGTTTTCCGACGATGCCTATGTAGTCGCGGTAGACGTCCAGTGGGGTCGACTCCACGAACACGGTGGCCTTGTAGGTGTCGGGCGACTCGACGGTGAAGGTGCCGAGGCCGTCCTTGCCCTTGTTGAGGGCCACGTCCATGACACTTCCGGTGTCGACCCGCAGACCGGTCGACTTGGAGGTGTACCAGAACGGGTCGATCATGTTGTACGACGCCGGGCCGAAGGCCTTGTGGTCGACTTCACCGGCGTCGAGCGGCCAGGGCTGGTTGACGCCCGGACCGCCCTGCGGGGTCTCCGCCTCGCCGTGCCCGTACCAGTGGCCGGCCGACGACAGGTCGTAGGCGAGGCCCAGTTGGTCGGGGCTGCCGCCTTCGACGTCCCAGTCCAGTTGGTAGCGGTCGGCCTCGGGCGTGAGCCGGGCCTTCACCGTGGCGCCGTCGAGGGTGGTGTCGGTGGTGAGGGTGAGGACGCCGCTCTGCAACGTCCAGTCGGTGACCTCGGTGGCGTGCTCCCACTTGCCGTCGGAGCGGAAGCGGAGTCCTCCGGTGTCGCCGGCCGCGGTGCCGAGCACGTTTTTCCCTGAGCGCTCGGTGGTGAGGGCGAGTTCGTCGGTTGCTATGTCGACGGCATAGCCGGGGGTGTTCCTGGTGCCCGGCACGGACAGGGTGAGGCCGTCCGCGTTCTGGGTCACCTTCGGCCCTTCGGTGGTGTCCGCCTGGGCCTTGGTGGCGAGGGGTCCGGTAACGGACGGTACGAGCGTCAGGGCCAGCGCGGCGGCCAACAGCGTTCCGGGTCTGGGGGATTTCCGCCGTCTGAGCGGTTGGATGCGCACTCACGACCTCCTGCGGGGCGGGGCGTTGCTTCGCAGAGCAGCACGGCAAGATCATGCTCATTTCTGCTCATGTTCTGGCTATAAACATCAGCTGTCAACATTCGCTTCCATGATTTCTCTGCTGCACCACCGGTCCCTGTCGACCCTGGTGACAGCCGCCTTCCCCAGTCCATGCCCTGCTCAGAGAGAGGGCGAGCCCGGGGGAAACGGCTGTGAATTCTGCGTGAACCGCGCCCGATCCGAGCGGTTGCGGCCCCTCCGCCCGGGCCCTCCGCGTAGGCGCCCGGCGCATCACGCCCCTCCCGAAGCCGCCTCCCCGCCAAGCGGAGCGCGGCTGTTCCGCCGGCGGCCGGCGTAACGCACCGGCAACCGTTCTTCCCTTGACACCGTGCGCAACCTGTTGGGCATGATGGTGATTCGTGCTTGAAGTAAGCCAGTTTCGAGCAGAAACAATCACTAGGTTGCAGCGAAGGTGGTACCTCGTGAAACGACACCTCATCGGCATCGCAGCAGGTGTGGCCCTCACCCTGGTCCTCGGCGGATGCGGCAAGGGAGGTTCGTCCGGCGGCGGTTCCGACGGGAAGACGATCAGATTCGTGGCCGCCAAGTACGACGACGACACCCAGCCCTACTGGGACGACCTCATCAAGGCGTTCGAGGCCGAGAACCCCGGCTACCGGGTCGAGTTGGAGGTTGTCGACTGGGAGCAGCTGGACTCCAAGGTCAAGACGTACATCCAGACCGGGCAGGAACCCGACGTCCTCAACTACAACAAGTTCTCCGACTTCGCCCGCGACGACCTGATCTACCAGGCCAAGGACGTCGTGTCGCCGAAGGTGCTCGACGACTTCCTGCCCCTCTTCGCCGACCAGGCGCAGTACGAGAACGTCCAGTACGGGCTGCCGTTCATCTCCAGCGCGCGGCTCTTCTTCTACAACAAGGACATCTTCACGAAGGCCAGGATCTCCGAGCCGCCGTCCAGCTGGGCCGAGGTCGAGGACGCCGCCAGGAAGATCAAGAAGGCCGGGGACATCCCGCTGGGCCTGCCGCTCGGCGCGGAGGAGGCCCAGGCCGAGTTCTACATATGGGCGATGAACAACGGCGGCGGCTGGACCGACAAGTCGGGCCGGTGGACGGTCGACCAGCAGGCCAACGTCGAGACACTGGACTTCCTGCGGAAGCTCACCAAGGCCGGACTGACCCAGCCCAACCCCGAGGCCACCAACCGCAAGGACGTCTTCAACCAGTTCGCGCAGGGGAAGATCGGCATGATCAACGGCGCCGTCTTCATGCGCAAGGGCTTCATCGACACGGTCGACAAGAACCTGAACTACGGTGTCGCGCCGCTGCCGAGCAAGGACGGCACAACGCACAACACGCTCGGTGTCCAGGACTACCTGGTGTCCTTCAAGAAGGACGAGGGCAAGAACCGCGAAGCCGTCAACAAGTTCCTCGACTTCTTCTACCAGAAGGAGAACGCCTCGAAGTTCCTGTCCACCGAGGGCTTCCTGTCGGTCACCAAGTCGGCCGGTGACGCGCTGAGTTCGGACGCCACCTACTACAAGCCGTTCGTCGACGCCCTGTCGGGCGCGCGGTTCGCTCCCACCGACAACCCCAACTGGTCGGCCGTCGAGGGCGCTGTGAAGCAGCGTATCGGCACCGCCGTGTCGGGCGCCGCGCCCAAGAAGGTCCTGGGCGAAATCCAGGAGACCGCCGAGAAGGACGGCTGACGGGGTGGCCGTACAGGACGTCACCACGCGCACCGCCGGGGCCGGGGCAGGAGAGGAACGGACGTCGGTGGCACCGGCACCCGGTTCCCACCAGGCCCGGAAGGGTCGCCGCCTGCGGTCGCTCGAGCCGCTGCTGTGGATCGGCCCCGCGCTCGCGCTGATCCTCGCCGTCGTCATCTGGCCCGTCGTCGAGATGGTCCGCACGTCCCTGATGGACATCAGCTCCACCGGTCTGACCCGCGGCTTCGCGGGTGGCGCCAACTACGCCGAACTGTTCGCCGAGCCGGACCTGCCGGGCGCGGTGCTGCGCACCCTGGTCTGGGTGGTGGGCGTCGTCACGGTCACCATCATCGTCTCGCTGGCGCTGGCGCAATTGCTCAACTCGCGTTTCCCCGGGCGCCGGTTGGTCCGCTGGGCGCTGATCGTGCCATGGGCGGCATCGGTCCTGATGACGGCGCTCACCTGGCGCTGGATGCTCAACAACTTCTACGGCGTCGTCAACCGCGTACTGATGGACGTGGGGATCCTGGACAAACCGGTGAACTGGCTGGCCCACCCGGTCCAGGCGTTCGCCTGGATGATGGCCGTGGCGGTCTTCGTCTCCCTGCCGTTCACCGCGTTCGTCATCCTCTCCGGCCTGGGCACCATCCCCGGCGAGGTGTACGAGGCGGCTCGCCTGGACGGCGCGGGACCCGCTCGCACCTATCTCTCCGTCACGCTGCCGCTGCTGCGCCCCTCCCTGCTGGTCGCCGCCATCATCAACGTCATCAACGTGTTCAACTCCTTCCCGGTCATCTGGGCCATGACCCGCGGCGGTCCCGGCTTCGCCACCGACACGACCACCACCTACATGTACAAGCTCGCGTTCGACAACCAGGCCGTCGGCGAGTCGGCGGCCATGGCCGTCGTGAACTTCGCGCTGATCCTCCTGGTCGTGCTGGTGTATCTGCGGGTCGTCCGCAGTCGAGAGGAGATCGGCTGATGTCCGCCGTCACGGCCCGGTCCACAACAGCCCAGTCCACAGCAGCCCCCACCGCGACGGCCCGGCCGGCAAAGACCCGGCGGCGTCCGCCCCGGCTTCGCACCGTCGTCCTCACCGCTGTGGGCTGGCTGGTGGCCCTGTTCTTCCTGGCGCCGTACCTGCAGATGCTGCTGACGGCCCTCAAGCCGACGCCGGAACTGATGAAGTCGCCGCCGTCCTATCTGCCGCACCGGTGGGAGTGGTCGAACTTCGCCGACGTCTGGTCCCTGAAGGATCCACCGGTCTCCGACGCGCTCTTGTTCTCCCTGTACGTCGCCGGCATGTCCACGCTCCTCGCCCTTGCCGTGGGGCTGCCCGCCGCGTATTACACCGCCCGCAACCGGTTCCGTGGCCGCGGCGCGTTCCTGCTGCTGGTGCTCGTCACCCAGATGTTCGCGCCGACCGCACTGCTGGTGGGCATCTACCGGGAGATGGTCAGCCTCGATCTGACCGACACCGCGGAGGGGTTGATCCTGGTCAACGCGGCGTTCAACCTGCCGTTCTGCATCTGGATCCTCAACGCGTACTTCGCGAGCATCCCCAAGGAGCTGGAGGAGGCGGCCTACATGGACGGGGCCGGCCGGCTGGGCGCGCTGGTCAGGGTCACCCTGCCGCTGGCACTGCCCGGAGTGGTGACCGCGCTGGTCTACACGTTCATCGGGGCCTGGAACGAGTACGTCGTCGCCCTCACCATCACCTCGTCGGGCGACCGGACGACGCTGACCAAGGCCATCCCCGGATTCGTCACGGCGTACCAGGAGCAATGGCAGTACCTGTTCGCCACCTCGCTGATCGCGATCGTGCCGGTCGTCGTCCTGTTCGTCTTCGTGGAGCGCTATCTGATCAGCGGTCTGACGGCCGGCGGCATCAAGTGACCTGACTGCGACGCGCCAAGGTGCTCAGGCCCGGACGATCTCCACACCCGCCGCGGCGAACGGATCGGTCAGCTCCGGGCCCGCCGCCTTGTCGGTGACCAGTACATGGACGTCTTCCACCGGGCAGATCCGGGCGAAGGCCCGCCGACCCAGCTTGGAGGAGTCCGCGACCACGATCACCTGTTCGGCGCGGCGGGCCAACGCCCAGTTGATTCCGGCCTCGCCCTCGTCCTGGGCCGTGGCCCCGTGCCGGACGTCGATCGCGTCGACGCCGATGAAGACATGGTCGAGGGTGATCTGAGCGAGCATCTCGGTGCCGAGCGGTCCGGTGAGCTCGTACGAGGCAGGGCGGGCCACTCCCCCGGTGACGACGAGCTTCACATGGCGGCGCACGACCAGCTCGTTGGCGATGTTCAGCGCGTTGGTGACGACCGTCAGCGAGGAGCCAGAGCCCTCCGTACTCAGCTCGGGCCGGATGGCCAGTGCGCGGGCGACCGCGGTGGTCGTGGTGCCGCCGTTCAGACCCACCACGGCACCCGCCCTCACCAGGCCCGCCGCCGCACTGGCGATCCGCTCCTTCTCCGGAGCGTTGCGCGCCGCCCTGTAGCGGAGCGGAAGGTCGTACGCGATGGTGTTGATCACGGCGCCGCCGTGGGTACGGGTGACCATCTGCTGACGTGCCAGCTCGTCCAGATCCCGTCGGATCGTCGCAGCGGAGACCTGCAGTGCTTCCGCGGCGCCCTCGACCTCGATCCGCCCGTCGCGCGTCAGTATGTCCAGCAAGGCGCTCCATCGGTCCTGCGGTGCCGCCATGCGTCGTCCCCTGTCCGTGGTGAGCGGACCCGTGAAAACACGAGCCGTGTCCGGTTCTCTGAAAGCGGATGCGTGTTCCAGCAGCTTAGAGGGGCCAAAGCCGGTGCTTCTGCGCACCGTCGTCCCAGCCACCAGGGCAGACCGTAGCCCCGATCCTGAGCGGAAACTCCCCCGCGACCCGGTCGGCGTCGGCGCGGGCCACGTCGCCGACGAGGCACGGCCGCGACCGAGCGAGCGGCCCCGACTCGGGCTCAGGCCCGGCTGCGGCTCCGGCTGCGGCTGCGGCTGCGGCTGCAGGGGCTCCGGCCTGGCTGCGGCTCCGACCCGGCTGAGGCTCCGACCCGGGCTCCGGATCCGACCCGGCTGCGGCTTTGACCCAGCTGAGACTCCGGCTCCGACCCGGCTGCGGCTTTGACCCGGCTGAGGCTCCGGCTCCGACCCGGCTGCGGCTTTGACCCGGGCTCCGGCTGCGCCCATGCTCCAACTGCGGCCCTGCCCCGTCTCCGGATGCGGACCCGCTCCGTGTCCGGCGAGGCATCCCCCTGCCGTCACCGCCCCGCTCCTTGCCCTCTCCCCGGCACCCACCTAGCCTGAATTTGTGCCGCAAATAAACAAAGCCCGAACGCACAACGTCGTGCCGGGCAACACCCTCACCCGGCTCCGCGTCGTCCTCACCGCCTTCTTCGCCCTCGACGGCTTCGTCTTCGCCGGCTGGGTCGTCCGCATCCCCGCCATCAAGGACCAGACCGACGCCTCCGCCAGCACCCTGGGCCTCGCTCTCCTCGGCGTCTCCGCCGGCGCGGTCATCACGATGATCGTCACCGGCCGCCTCTGCCGCCGCTACGGCAACCACCGCGTCACCGTCGTCTGCGCCGTCCTCCTCTCCCTGAGCGTCGCGCTGCCCCCGCTCACCCACTCCGCGGCCTCGCTCGCCGCCGTCCTGCTGGTGTTCGGCGCGGCGTACGGCGGGATCAACGTGGCCTTCAACAGTGCGGCCGTCGACCTGGTGGCCGCACTGCGGCGCCCCATCATGCCCAGCTTCCACGCCGCCTTCAGCCTCGGCGGCATGATCGGCGCGGGCCTCGGCGGACTGGTCGCCGACCACCTCTCCCCCACCGAGCACCTGCTCGGCCTGACCGTCGTCGGCCTGCTGGTGACCGCCGCGGCCGGTCCCGCACTGCTGCGCATCGATCCCCCGGTGCCACCGGAGCGGGAGCAGCGGGAGAAGCCCTCCGGGGCCCGCCTGGACGGCCGGACCCGCGGACCAGTCGTGGTCTTCGGTCTGATCGCGCTGTGCACCGCGTACGGCGAGGGCGCCCTGGCCGACTGGGGCGCCCTGCACCTGCAACAGGACCTCGACGCGTCCCCCGGCATCGCGGCCGCGGGGTACTCGTGCTTCGCGCTCGCGATGACCATCGGCCGGCTGACCGGCAGCACGCTCCTCCAGCGCCTCGGCCGGACGCCGACCGTGGTCGTGGGCGGCGCCACCGCGGCCGTGGGCATGGTCCTCGGTTCACTCGCCCCGCAGGTGTGGATGGTGCTCCTCGGCTTCGCCGTCACCGGACTCGGGCTCGCCAACATCTTCCCGGTCGCCGTGGAACGCGCCGGCGCCCTGGCCGGCCCCACCGGTGTCGCCGTCGCCTCCACCCTCGGCTACGGCGGCATGCTCCTCGGCCCACCCGCCATCGGCTTCATGGCTGACTGGTTCTCCCTGCCGATCGCCCTCACCAGCGTCGCCGCGCTGGCGGCGGTAGCCGCGGTGATCGGATTCCTCATCCGCCGGGCGGCCACGGGCTGATGACACGTGTCGGTTGCCCGGCGCGGTCGCTTCACCCGAACACCGGACCACCGCTGCCGCGCGTGAATTCCTCCTCCTGGATCGCATCCGTCCGGCACACTCACTCCCATGGAGACTGCCGAGTTCATAGCGACACTTGACCGAGAGGGCCGGCTGCTGGCCACCGCCGCCGAGGAGGCCGGCACCGGTGCCAAGGTGCCGACCTGCCCGGGGTGGCAGGTGACGGACCTGCTGCGGCACACGGGCATGGTGCATCGCTGGGCGGCGGCGTTCGTCGCCGAGGGACACACCTCGTACCGCCCCCTCGGAGAGTCGCCCGACCTCGACGGCGCAGAGCTGCTGGCCTGGTTCCGGCAGGGCCACGAACGGCTCGTCGACACTTTGCGCTCCGCCTCGCCCGACGTCCGGTGCTGGCACTTCCTGCCCGCGCCCTCGCCGCTGGCGTTCTGGGCCCGGCGGCAGGCGCACGAGACGGCCGTGCACCGGATCGACGCCGAGTCGGCCAGGGGCGGCGCTCCGAGCGAGATCGCCGACGACTTCGCGGTGGACGGCATCGACGAGCTGCTGCTCGGGTTCCACGCCCGCGCCAAGAGCAGGGTGCGCACCGAGGAACCCCGGGTGCTGCGGGTACGGGCGACGGACACCGACGGCGCGCTGTGGACCGTACGACTGACTCAGGAGCCGCCGGCGGCCGAGCGGGGCGACACCGGGGAGGCCGACTGTGAAGTGGCCGGGCCCGCCGCGCAGTTGTATCTGTCGCTGTGGAACCGGCTGCCGTTGCCGGCCGTGTCCGGGGACGCCTCGCTCGCGGAACTGTGGCGGGAGAAGTCCGCCGTCGAGTGAACCGAGCGCGGCTCAGCCGGAGGCCAGCATCCTCGTCAGTACCGCGCGCTGCAGGGGCAGCACGTCGCCATGCAGCGCGCGGCCCTTCGACGTGAGCGCCACCCGGACGCCGCGCCGGTCCTCGGCGCACATTCCGCGCTCGACGAGGCCGTCCTTCTCCAGCCGGGCGACCAGTCGCGACAGCGCGCTCTGGCTGAGGTGGACGCGCTCGGAGATCTCCTGGACGCGGTAGGAACAGACGCCGTCCGCTCGCTGTTCGGACAGCACGTCGAGCACCTCGAAGTCGCTGCCGCACAGGCCGTGTTGATGCAGTGCGCGGTCGAGTTCGCACTGGGTGCGCGCATGCAGCGCCAGGATGTCCCGCCACTGGGCCGCGAGCGTCTGCTCGGCCTTCTTCGCCGCCATGGGCGCACCGTAACAGAGGAACGACTTTGTTGCATCAGAATTAAATGCGTTTGCATCCGATGCATGCGCATGTAGTGTCTCCGCCATGACCTCTCCGCTCACCACCCCCGCGTCCGAAGGGCGCTGGACGCCCCGGCTGTGGGGGACTCTGCTGGTCCTGTGCGCCGCGATGTTCCTGGACGCGCTGGACGTGTCGATGGTCGGCGTCGCCCTGCCGTCCATCGGCGCCGACCTCGGCCTGTCCACCTCGACGCTGCAATGGATCGTCAGCGGCTACATCCTGGGCTACGGCGGCCTGCTGCTCCTCGGCGGAAGGGCCGCCGACCTGCTGGGCCGACGCCAGGTCTTCCTGATCGCCCTCGGCGTCTTCGCCCTCGCCTCACTGCTCGGCGGCCTCGTCGACTCGGGCCCGCTGCTGATCGCCAGCCGCTTCATCAAGGGCCTGAGCGCGGCCTTCACCGCCCCCGCCGGCCTGTCGATCATCACCACGACGTTCCCACAGGGCCCGCTGCGCAATCGCGCCCTCTCCATCTACACCACCTGCGCCGCCACCGGCTTCTCCATGGGACTGGTGCTGTCCGGCCTGCTCACCGAGGCCAGTTGGCGCCTGACCATGCTGCTGCCCGCCCCCATCGCCCTGATCGCCCTGGCCGCCGGCCTGAAGCTGCTGCCGCGCAGCGCCCGGGAGAAGGACCACAACGGGTACGACATCCCCGGCGCCGTCCTCGGCACCGCCTCGATGCTGCTGCTGGTCTTCACCGTCGTACAGGCCCCGGAGGCCGGCTGGACCTCGGCCCGCACCCTGTTGTCCTTCCTCGCCGTCGCCGTCCTGCTCACGGTGTTCGTCCTGGTCGAGCGGCGCTCGGCAGGGCCACTGATCCGGCTCGGCGTGCTGCGTTCCGGCACCCAGATCCGCGCCCAGCTGGGCGCGATGGCGTTCTTCGGCTCGTACGTCGGCTTCCAGTTCCTGGTCACCCTCTACATGCAGTCCCTGCTCGGCTGGTCGGCACTGCACACCGCGCTCGCCTTCCTGCCCGCGGGCGCCCTGGTTGCGCTGTCCTCGACGAAGGTCGGCTCGATCGTCGACCGTTACGGCACCCAGCGGCTGATCGCGGCGGGCTTCGCGTTGATGGTCGTCGGGTACGCGCTGTTCCTGCGCGTCGACCTCGACCCGGTGTACGCGGCCGTCATCCTGCCGTCGATGCTGCTCATCGGCGCCGCCTGCGCACTGGTCTTCCCGTCCCTCAACATCCAGGCCACCAACGGCGTCGAGGATCACGAGCAGGGCATGGTCTCCGGCCTGCTCAACACCTCCGTCCAGGTCGGCGGCGCGATCTTCCTGGCCATCGTCACGGCCGTGGTGACCGCGGGTGCGCCCGAGAACGCCGGCCCACAGGCCGTCCTGGACAGCTACCGGCCCGGACTGGTCGTGGTGACCTTGGTCGCGGCGGCCGGGCTCCTGATCACACTCACCGGCCTGCGGCCCACGCGTCGCGCTCAGCCGTCCGTCGTGGTCGCCAAGTCCACTGTGAAGGAGACGGAGGCGGACCGCGTGCCGGTCCGCGACTAGGGGGACGTCTCCGATGCCGTGTGCCCGGCGGGGTCTGCTTGCCCCGCCGGGGCCCCGCCTGTGGGAGGTGCGGGGTTGGGCGGGTCGGGGGTCGGGGGGGGGAGACGGGGGGGGTCGGGCTGCCCGTGGGGGTCGGC
>NZ_JBHXSG010000039.1:91638-101073 GCF_042714835.1 Streptomyces sp. NPDC058678
GGGGGGCGGGGCGGGGGGGCGGTTTTGGTGGGTCGTTGCGGTGGCGGTGGGCGGGGGGGGTTTGCGCCCCCCCCCCCCCCCCACGCCTGTGAGACTTCCGGGATGGAGCGTTACGGGGGACGGCGCGGTCAGACGGAGCGGGACGCGATCACCGTCGAGATCGGCTACGCGCTGTTCAGCGCGGTGTTCGCGGCGGCAGTCGTCTTCGGGGCGATCGCGGGTCCGGCGTTGCTGTTCGAACTGCCCTCCGCCATGGAGCTCTTGCTGCTCCGCACCGCGATGGTGCTCGCGCCCGTCCTCTTCCTCACCCGGGTCATCAGCGTGCTGGTCCGTTTCGGACGGGGGCGGCCTCAGCCCAGCCAGCCCGGCCGCACCAACCCCGACTCGTAGGCCAGTACCACGAGTTGGGCCCGGTCGCGGGCGCCCAGCTTGACCATCGTGCGGCTCACGTGGGTTTTCGCGGTGAGCGGGCTGACGACCAGGCGGCGGGCGATCTCGTCGTTGGACAGGCCGATGCCGACCAGGGCCATCACCTCCCGTTCCCGCTCGGTGAGCCGGACGAGGGCGTCGGCGGCCGCCGGTTCCTTGGAGCGGGCGGCGAACTCGGCGATCAGGCGGCGGGTCACACCCGGCGAGAGCAGTGCGTCGCCCCCGACCACGGACCGAACGGCACGCAGGAGTTCCTCGGGTTCGGTGTCCTTGACCAGGAAGCCGGAGGCGCCCGAGCGGATCGCCTCGAAGACGTACTCGTCGAGTTCGAAGGTGGTGAGCATGACCACCTTGACCTGGCTCAGCGCAGCGTCCTCGGTGATGCGCCGGGTGGCGGCGAGCCCGTCCAGCAGCGGCATGCGGATGTCCATCAGAACGACGTCGGGGCGCAGTTCGCGCACCCGGCGCAGCGCTTCCTCGCCGTCGGCGGCCTCCCCGGACACCTCGATGTCCGCCTGTGCGTCGAGCAACGCCCGGAAACCGGCCCGCACCAGTGACTGGTCGTCGGCGAGCAGTACGCGGATCACCGGTCGTCCTCCTTGTGCTTCGCCTTCGCCGGCAGCACGGCCAGCACCCGGAACCCTCCGTCGGCCCGCGGGCCCGCCTCGATCGTGCCACCCAGCGCGGCGGCCCGCTCCCGCATTCCGGCCAGACCGTTGCCGCTGCCGCCCGCGTCGGCGCCGGTCGCGGGGCCGTCGTCGTCGATGCGCAGCCGCAGGGCGCCGCCGTCGTGATCGAGCCGCACGCGCGCGTGCCGTGAACCGGAGTGCCGTACGACGTTGGTGAGGGCCTCCTGGACGATCCGGAACGCGGCGAGGTCCGTGCCGGGGGCCAGCCGGGGCGGCTCCCCTTCGACGTCGACGGTGAGACCCGCGCCCGCAGCCTGTTCCACCAGTTCGGGCAGCCGGTCGAGGCCGGGCGCCGGTGCGCGCGGCGCGTCCCCCGGGGTGCGCAGCGTGTCGAGCACGTGGCGGACCTCGCCGAGCGCCTCCTTGCTCGCCGCCTTGATGGTGGTGAGCGCCGTGCGCGCCTGCTCCGGGTCGGTGTCGAGGAGCGCGAGGCCGACACCCGCCTGCACGTTGATGACCGAGATGCTGTGCGCGAGGACGTCGTGCAGCTCACGGGCGATCCGCAGCCGCTCCTCGTCCGCGCGCCGCCGCGCCGCCTGCGCGCGCTCGGCCCGCTCGCGGGCCCACTGCTCGCGCCGGGTGCGGGCGAGCTCCGACACCGCGAGGATCGTCACCATCCAGGTGGTGACCACGATCTCCTGCCCCCACGGGGCGGCCGAGTCACCGGAGGGCGGCAGCCACCGGTACAGCCAGTGCGCGACCAGCACATGCCCGGCCCAGAGCATCCCCAGTGCCGCCCAGGCGGACCGGCGGTGCCCCGCGACGATGGCGTTGAAGCAGGCCAGCGCGACCGTCAGGAAGACCGGCCCGTACGGGTAGCCCGCGCCCAGGTAGAGCATGGCGGCCGTGGCCGTGCCGAACACGACGAGCACCGGATGCCGCCACCGCCACACCAGCAGGCCCGACCCCAGGACCAGCAGTACGCGCGCGAAGGGGTCGAGGGGCGCTCGCTCGCCGACCTGCTGGACGGCCGCGTAGTTCGAGCCGACGAGCACGAACACGGTGATCAACGCGGTGGACCGCCACGGCCACCGGGGACGCCGCTCCTCCTCGTCGCCGCGGTTGAGCCAGGGCGGCCCGTGCCGCCACCGGTGCGGCGGGCCGCCCCCGCGTACGCGCTCCACGTCCATGACCGCAACGCTAGACGCCGGGACCGTCGGCGGCGTCAGCCGAGCGCGGTGATCACGGGTACTCCCCGTGAAGTACGTCGGCCGCCCGCGCGCGCCGCGCCCCCTAGGGCCCTAGTGCGGCTCCACCAGCCCCACCCCGTGGGCGAGTCGGGTCACCGCGTGCCGGAAGAACGGCTCGCGGTCCTCCACCACCCGCCTGAACTGCCCGAACAGCTCGAACCCGATCAGCCCGTACAGCTGGGCCCAGGCCGCGACGAGTGCTGTGACCGTCTCGGGCGGGAGGTCCGGGGCGAGGTCGGCGGTCATCCGGTCGGCCTCGGGCCGCAGCTCCGGGGGCAGCGGAGCGGGCTCGGCCAGGCCGGGGCCCTGGTGGGCGTCGCGCAGGATGTCGATGAGGACGAGTCCGACGCGGGAGGCGGCCGGGACGGTGGTCTCCGGCGCGGTGTAGCCGGGCACCGGCGATCCGTAGACCAGCGCGTACTCGTTGGGGTGCTCGAGGGCCCACGTGCGCACGGCCTCGCACACCGCCGACCAGCGGCTGACGGGTCCGGCGTCGGCGGCAGCGGCGTGCGCCCGCTCGGCGCTCTCGCCGGCGGAGTCGTAGGCGTCGATGATGAGCGCGGTGAGCAGGTCGTCGCGGCTGGGGAAGTAGCGGTACAGGGCGGAGGAGACCATGCCGAGTTCGCGGGCCACGGCACGCAGCGAGAGCTTGACGGCGCCTTCGGCCGCGAGCTGTCTGCGCGCCTCGTCCTTGATGGCCGCGGTGACCTCGATGCGGGCTCGGGCTCGGGCGCCGTGTGCGGTGCTGCTCATGCAGCGAGTGTCCCATGAAGCGAGAGCAGTGCACACAAACAAGAGCGACGAACAAAAAAGAGAGCAGTGCTCTTGCCAGGAGCACCGACTCACGGCAGACTCCTCATCAAGCGAGAGCAGTGCTCACAAAAGAGAGCGACGCTCTTCCGGTTTCTCGGGAGTCCTCATGACCACGCACATCCAGAAGCCGGGCTGGTTCACCGTCAACGTGCTCAACCGTGCCGTGGCGTGGATGACCCGCCGGGGCATCAGCGTCTGGGGCTCCCGGGTCCTGGCGGTCCGCGGCCGCAAGAGCGGCGAGTGGCGGACCACCCCCGTGAACCTGCTGACCGTGGACGGACAGCAGTACCTGGTCGCCCCGCGCGGTCACGTCCAGTGGACGCACAACATGCGCGCGGCCGGCGGCGGCGAACTGCACCTCGGCAAGAACGTGGCCGTGTTCACCGCGACCGAGGTCACCGACGACGACAAGGTCCCGCTGTTGCGCGCCTACCTCAAGCGCTGGAAGGCCGAGGTCGGTGTCTTCTTCAACGGCGTCGGTCCCGACTCGCCCGACGCCGACCTGCGCCGGATCGCCCCCGACCACCCCGTCTTCCGCATCACGGTCACGGGCTGACGTCACCGGTGGGGCCGGACTGGCGCCGGTCCAGCGCGGTCAGGGCACGCTGGGCCATCGGACGGGTGCGGACGATCTCCCCCAGCGACGTCGCGCCGCGGGTGATGTCCATGAACGCCTTCCAGACCGGGCGAATACCGGTCAGCCCCGCGTGGAACAGGCCGGGACGCCGCTCGAACGCGATCAGCAGCCGCTTCCCGACGCTCATCTCGACGCCGAGCCCGGCCTTGATCGCGAACGCGTAGTTCAGGGCCTGGCGGCGGGTGTCCACCGCGTCGTGCGCCTCCGCGATCCGGACCGCCCACTCCCCCGCCAGCCGACCGGAGCGCAACGCGAACGAGATGCCCTCGCGGGTCCACGGCTCCAGGAGCCCCGCCGCGTCCCCGCACACCAGAACCCGCCCACGCGACAGCGGGGAGTCGTCGGCGCGGCAGCGGGTCAGGTGGCCGGAGGAGATGCTCGGCTCGAAACCGGCGAGACCGAGCCGGCCGATGAAGTCCTCCAGGTACCTCTTGGTCGCGGCGCCTTCTCCGCGCGCGGAGATCACTCCGACCGTCAGCGTGTCGCCCTTGGGGAAGACCCAGCCGTAGCTGCCGGGCATCGGCCCCCAGTCGATGAGCACCCGCCCCTTCCAGTCCTCGGCGACCGTCTCCGGCACCGGGATCTCCGCCTCCAGGCCGAGGTCCACCTGGTCGAGCTTCACCCCGACATGTGCTCCTATGCGGCTGGCACTGCCGTCGGCCCCCACGACCGCCCGCGCGAGCACCATCTCGCCGCCCTGCAGGACCACCGCGACCGTGCGCCGGTCGGGCACGGACGAGCCGTGCTGCTCGACCCGCTGGACCGTGACGCCCGTCCGCAGCTCCGCGCCCGCCTTCTGCGCGTGCTCGACCAGCTGCTGGTCGAACTCGGGCCGGTTGATCAGCCCGAACAGCATCTGCCTGGAGCGACGGGTGCGGGCGAAGCGGCCGTTGTGCGAGAACGTGACCGCGTGCACCCGGTCCCTGAACGGCAGTTCGAAGCCGGGTGGCAGGGCGTCGCGCGAGGGGCCGATGATGCCGCCGCCGCACGTCTTGTAGCGCGGCAGCTCCGCCTTCTCCAGCAACAGCACGCGCCGTCCCGCGACCGCCGCCGCGTAGGCGGCCGAGGCCCCCGCGGGTCCCGCGCCCACCACGACGACGTCCCACACCCGCTGCACGTCGTCCGCCGAAGAGTTCTCGCTGCTCACGTTGGTCTACTGCTCCCGATCAAGCCGCTGCCGCACCTGTCCCCCCGCATCCTACGGCGGACGTCCTCTCAGGCCACTGTGGGAGGATCTACGGCACTCATCGGTACAACGTCGCACCCACAAGGAGCGTGCCCATGTCGTCGAATCCGCTTGCCGAGACCGTCGCCTCGCTGATGCCGAGGGCGAAGGCGGAGCTCACCGAGCTGGTGGCCTTCAGGTCGGTGGCGGACTTCGACCAGTTCCCGAAGAGCGAGAGCGAGGGCGCCGCGCGGTGGGTCGCCGACGCGCTGACCGCCGAGGGCTTCCAGGACGTGGCCCTGCTCGACACCCCCGACGGCACCCAGTCGGTGTACGGCTACCTGCCCGGCCCGGCGGGTGCCAAGACGGTTCTGCTGTACGCCCACTACGACGTGCAGCCGCCGCTGGACGAGGCCGCCTGGACCACCCCGCCCTTCGAGCTGACCGAGCGCGACGGCCGCTGGTACGGGCGCGGGGCCGCGGACTGCAAGGGCGGCGTACTCATGCATCTGCTGGCGTTGCGCGCGCTCAAGGCGAACGGCGGCGTCCCGGTGCATGTGAAGGTCATCGCCGAGGGTTCGGAGGAGATGGGCACGGGCGGCCTGGAGCGGTACGCCGAGGCGCACCCGCAGCTCCTGGAGGCCGACACCATCGTCATCGGCGACGCGGGCAACTTCCGGGTCGGCCTGCCGACGGTCACCTCCACCCTGCGCGGCATGACTCTGGTGCGCGTCCAGATCGACACGCTCGAAGGCAACCTGCACTCGGGCCAGTTCGGCGGCGCCGCCCCCGACGCGCTGGGCGCCCTGATACGCGTACTGGACTCGCTGCGCGCGGAGGACGGCTCGACCGTGGTCGACGGGCTCACGCCACAGAAGTCCTGGGACGGGTTGCAGTACGACGAGGAGCAGTTCCGCCGGGACGCCAAGGTGCTGGACGGCGTGCGGCTGATCGGCTCCGGCACGGTCGCCGACCGCATCTGGGCCCGCCCTGCCGTCACGGTGCTCGGCATCGACTGCCCGCCGGTCGTCGGCGCCACCCCGTCGGTGCAGGCGAGCGCCCGCGCCCTGGTCAGCCTGCGGGTGCCGCCGGGCGTGGACGCGGCCGAGGCGACCAAGCTGCTCGAGGCCCACCTGACGGCGCACACCCCGTGGGGCGCCCGGGTGCGCACGGAGCAGATCGGCCAGGGCCAGGCGTTCAGCGCGAACACGAGCAGTCCGGCGTACGCGGCGATGACCGAGGCGATGGCGGTCGCCTACCCGGGCCAGGAGATGCAGTACGCCGGCCAGGGTGGCTCCATCCCGCTGTGCAACACCCTCGCCTCCCTCTATCCGCACGCGGAGATCCTGCTCATCGGCCTGAGCGAGCCGGAGGCCCAGATCCACGCGGTGAACGAGAGCGTGTCCCCGCAGGAGCTCGAGCGCCTCTCGGTGGCGGAGGCCCTGTTCCTGCGCAACTACGCGGCAGGCTGAGCGCCCGCGCTCTGCTGTCGGCAGAGGGCCCTCGTCATGGGACGGGGGCCCTTCCTACGGTCGTCCCATGGACTTAATCGAACTCCTCCCGCGCCTGCGCCTCCTGCGCTTCCCGGTCGGTCAGGCCTATGTCTGGCGCGACGGCGACGAGTTGACGCTGATCGACGCCGGGCCACCGGGCTCCGGAGCGTCGATCGCCGAACTCGCAGAAACCCTGGGACGCGTACGGCGGATCGTGCTCACCCACTTCCACGAGGACCATGTGGGCGGCGCCGCCGAACTGGCGGCGGCGACCGGCGCCGAGGTGCTGGCCCACCGCCTGGACGCACCCGTCGTACGGGGGGAGGTCCCCGGCCCGCCACCGGTGTTCGAGGACTGGGAGCGCCCCCTGCACGCGGAGGCGGTACGGCACCTGCCGCAGGGGGAGTACACGCGTCCGCCGCAGGTCACCGAGCTGTCCGACGGTGACGTCCTGGACTTCGGCGGCGGAGCGGACGTCGTGCACATCCCCGGCCACACGCACGGCAGCATCGCACTGCGTCTCCCACGCCACGGCGTGCTCTTCACCGGGGACGCCGTGGCCGCGTCCCCGGTCGACGGGAGCGTGATGCTCGGCGTGTTCAACCTGGACCGCGCCCAGGCCGTGGACTCGTTCCGGCGGCTGGCGGCGCTGGAGGCGGATCTGGCCTGTTTCGGCCACGGTGATCCGGTGATCGGCCAGGCGTCGACGGCACTTCGGAGATCGGCGGACACCTACTGACCGGGACGCTGATGCTGGGATCATGCCCCGCAACGGACGCCTCGCCCGCCACAGCGACATCTCCACGACCCTCGATCTGCTCAGCGACCGGGAACTCGCCCGACTCCTGGCGTCCGGCACGGCGAACGGCTCGGGGATCGGCGGCCGTTCGACCCTGATCCAGGTGGACGGCGTTCCCGTTTTCGTGAAGCGGGTGCGGCTCACCGATGCCGAACGGCTGCCGGAGAACATCCGCTCCACCGCGAACCTCTTCGGCCTGCCGACCTACTTCCACTACGGCATCGGCAGCGTCCCCAGCCCCGGATTCGGCGCGTGGCGCGAACTCGCCCTGCACACGATGACGACGAACTGGGTGCTGTCGGAGCGGTTCACGGGCTTCCCGCTGCTGCACCACTGGCGGGTCCTGCCGGACGAGCGACGACCCCTCCCCGAGGAACTCGCGGACGTCGAACGGGCCGTCGCCTACTGGGGCGGCAGCCCGCAGGTACGGGAGCGCATCGAGGGACGGCGGACGGCGACCGCGGACCTGGCGCTGTTCCTGGAGTACCTGCCCACCACCCTTCACGACTGGCTCCACACCAAGATGGAGACCGGCGACCCGGAGGCGGCCTGCCTGCTGGTCGAGCGGGGACTGGAGGAGGCCGTCTCCTTCCTCCACGAACACGGACTCCTGCACTTCGACGCCCACTTCAAGAACATCCTCACCGACGGCCGGCGGCTCTACCTCACCGACCACGGCCTCGCCCTGTCCTCCCGTTTCCGCCTGGCACCGCGGGAGCGCGCCTTCTTCGACGCACACCGGCACTACGACCGCGCCTACACCCGCATGTACCTGGTGATCTGGCTCGTCACCGAGCTGTACGGGTACCGCGGGGAGGAACGCGAGGCGTTCGTCCGCGCCTGCGCCGAGGGCGAGCGGCCGCGCGGCATCCCGGAGACCGCCGCCGCGCTCATCACCCGGCACGCCGGGCAGGCCCTGGTCATGACCGAGTTCAGCCGGCGGTTCCAGGAGGAGAGCAGGCTGACGCCCTGTCCCCCGCCGTACGGTGGGATGACCGGCCGGCAGGTCACGGCGTAGGAATCCCCGCCTCCAGGTACATCGCCGCGCCGCGTTCCCGCGCCCGCAGGGCCCACCGCAGCCGCTCGTAGCGGACGGGCGGCAGCAGGTCGGCGGCCTCCTCCTCGCTGGCGAAGCACCAGCCGCGCAGCTCGGGGCCGGGCAGCATGAGGCGCGCGGCGTCGGCGGAGTCGAGCCGGCCGCCGTCGAAGAGGAGACGCAGACCGCCGTAGCCGGGGGGTGCGGGCGGCTCCCAGTCGACGACGAGAAGGCGGGGTACGTCGTCCAGGTGGATCCCGGTCTCCTCGGCGACCTCGCGCACGCCGGCGCGGGCGGGCGCCTCGCCGGGTTCGACGACGCCGCCGGGAAACTCCCAGCCGGCCTTGTAGGTGGGGTCCACGAGCAGCACGCGGTCCTGCTCGTCGAAGAGCAGGACGCCCGCCGCGAGGGTCTCGGCGGTCGGTTCGGGCGTCTGCACGATGTCGCACACCGGCACACTGCCGGCGCTGACGGCCTCCGCGATCCGGGCGGCGGTCTCGTGGGGCGTGAGGGCACTGCTGTCGATCGGGTGGGCGTCTGCGGTGAGCCAGGAGGCCAGGGCGGTCCGGTACGGCTCGATGTGGTCGGACGCCCACCGCCGTTGCCGTGTCTCGCCGTCGGGCAGGTCCGGCGGGATCTCCCGCCCGGCTATTCGCTCACGCAGGATCGTTTCCGCCGGAGCGAGAAGAACATGCCGCACAGTGACCCGGCGCGCGGCCAGGCCACCGAAGATCTCGTCCCGGTAGTCCTGGCGGAGCAAAGTCATCGGGACCACCAGGGTCCCGCCCAGTTCGGCGAGCATCGCGGCCGCCGTGTCGATCACGAGTCGCCGCCAGATCGGCAGGTCCTGGAAGTCGCCGACCTCGGCGAGGCGTTTGGGCGGCAGCAGGTGCCAGAGTGCTCCGCCTATGACCTCGGGGTCGAAGAGCGTGCTGTTCGGGATCAGTTCGATCAGTTCCCGTGCGGTGGTGGTCTTCCCCGCACCGAACGCGCCGTTGACCCAGACGATCACGTTTCCCCCTCTGCTACCGGCCCCCTGAGGCTTGCCCGCTCCACCCTGCCACGGAAACCAGCCGCAGTTGAGGGCGCACGAGCGGGCGCCGGCGGCCCCCTAATGCGGGGGGGCCCGCCGCCCCGGTACAACGGTAAGGGCAAGTAAGCCCGTAATGACCACGGTGGCCAAC
>NZ_JBHXSG010000039.1:101083-101690 GCF_042714835.1 Streptomyces sp. NPDC058678
GTTTCCCCCCTTGGCTACCGCCCCCCTGAGGCTGGCCCGCACCCCCCGCCCACCTAAACCCGCCGCATTGGCGGGCGCACGCGGGGGGGCCGGCCCCCCCTTCTGCGGGGGGCGCCGGCGCCACGGTTCCTGCTGAGCGGCCTCGTCAGCCGTTCTGTCCGAGGGTGCCCTCGTCGAGGTCGGCCAGACTGTCGCTGGAGACGGTCTGGTCGAGGGCATTGACGGTCTTGTCGTCGTCGAGGGCACCCAGTGCCTCTCCGGCGTGGGAGGGGGAGACCGCCGCGACGACGAACCCGGTGGCGAGGGAGGCGATGGCGAGCATGCTGCGCTTCTTCATACCGGGCTCAACTGGCGAACCGCCACGAGGGTCACGCCCGACTCCGAAGTGATCGCGACGGCGCGGGAAGCCGCCGAGGGGGCTCGCGCGGCGGATCCGGACCCGCCGCGCAGCCGCCGTACCAGGTCGTCGGCGGATCCCGGCCACTCGATGTGCCGTGAAACACCGAGCTCGGCCGACCCGCGTCGGGGCGGCGGAGCTCGGAGCAAACGTTCCTGCCGAGTGCGTCAGACTACCGCCGCGGCGGTGTCCGCCCGTCTGGCGAGCGCC
>NZ_JBHXSG010000040.1:0-101583 GCF_042714835.1 Streptomyces sp. NPDC058678
CCCCAAGGTCGGGAACGGGAAGGGGCGGCGGGGGCGAAGAAACCACCACCGCCCCCCCGTTCACCCGTGCGGCAGCACCACCGCACGCCCGTTGATCTCCCCGGCGTGCAGCCGCTCGTACGCCAGCGGGGCGTCCTCGATCGAGAACGTCTCGACGTGGGACGAGACGAGTCCCCGCCGCGCGAGCTCGACCACGTCGATGAGCTCACCTCGGCTGCCCCAGTAGGGCGCTGAGGCGGACACCTCGAACGGCAGACCACCGCCGAAGCCGACCGCGAGCGTGCCTCCCCCGATGCCGACGACAGTCACGTCGCCCGCCACCGCCACGGACGCGGCGGCCACCGCGAGGGTCGCCTCGGCCCCCACGAAGTCCAGTACCACCTCGGCCCCGATGCCGCCGGTCAGCTCCCGCACCCGAGCCGCCGCCTCCCCGTCGGAGAGCAACGTCTCGTGGGCCCCGACGGAGTGCGCGAGTTCCAGCTTCTCCTTGCTCACGTCGAGGGCGACCACACGGGCCGGGGTGAGGGCACGCAGCAGCTGGACGGCGAGATGGCCCAGGCCACCGACGCCGATCACCACCGCCGTACTGCCCGGCACGAGCTTGGGCAGGGACGCGCGGATCGCGTGATATGGCGTCAGGCCGGCGTCGGTGAGCGGGGCGGCCTGTACCGGGTCCAGTCCGTTCAGCGGCACCAGATGGCGCGGCGAGTCCACCACCATGTACTCCGCGAGAGCGCCTGGAGAGCCGAGCCCGGGCGGCATGATGCCGAGCCCGGCGGCGTGCGGGCAGCAGTTCTCCCTGCCCTCGGCGCACGTGCGGCAGCGGCCACAGCCCCACGGGCCGTACACCGCCACCTCCTCGCCCTCGGACACCCCGGTGGCCCCGCTGCCCAGGGCCGCGACAACGCCCACACCCTCGTGACCGAGGGTCAGTGGCAGCGGGTAGGGGAAATGCTCCTCCGGCCAGCTCATGACCGCCAGATCCGAGTGGCACAGCCCCGCGGCCGTCACCTTCAGCAGTACCTGTCCCGGGCCCGGCTCGGGCACCGGAACCTCGACGACCTCCGGGGCGCTGCCCACTGCCCGGTACTGAACCGCCTTCATCATCAGACCTCCCTGTCCGAGCCGAGCACTCCATCAGCCTCGGTGTGCACCGATGGGTCGGCAACCGATGGCGATCTGCGGCGGCGCAGAACGGCCGGCAGGGCGATCCGTCCGCCCGTGAGGACGAGCGCGACGATCAGGACGGAGCCGGTGAACAGGCTCGCGGCCCACTGTGCGCTGGTGGCGAGCCCGAGCCCCGTGATGCCGGTGCCGAGCAGGAGCACCGCGATCACCGTGCCCCAGGCGTTGAAGCGGCCCGCGCGCAGCTGGGTCGCGCCGACGAAGGCCGCCGCGTAGGCCGACAGCAGGTACGGCGTGCCCGCGGTCGGCGATCCGGATCCCACGGAGGACGCGAAGACGACTCCGGCGAGTCCGGAGAGCAGCGCGGACGCCACCAGGGTCAGGAAGCGCAGCCGGTCGGTGCGTACCCCTTGCAGGCGTGCCGCGTCCGCGTTGAAGCCGGTCGCGTACAACCGGCGTCCGGTGGCGGTGTGTTCCAGCAGGAACCAGATGGCCGTGGCGGCGAGGAGCAGATAGAGCACCGGCAGCGTGATGCCGCCCGCGTCGAGCTGGGCGATGCTCGCGAACGGCTTGGCGAGCAGCTTGACACCGGTGATGGAGCTGTCGTTGGTGACCATCGTGATCAGGGACTGGATCAGGGCGCCGGTGGCCAGAGTGGCGATGAACGAGTCGACGCGCAGCACCACCACCACGATTCCGTTGATCAGCCCGACCAGCAGGGCGGTGGTCATGGCCAGGGCGATCGCGGTGCCGGCGCCGAGACCGGTGGAGACCATGAAGTAGGCGGTCAGCACGCTGGTGAGGGACATGGTGAAGGCGACCGACAGGTCGAAGACGCGGGCGGCCAGCGGAAGGACGACGCTGAGCGCCACCAGCCCGGCCACGGCGTTGCCGTTGAGGACCTGCTTGACCGTGGTGACGGTCGGGAACGTGTCCGGCGCCCATACGGAGAAGAGCACGGCGATCAGCAGCCACACGTAGACGGCGCCGATGTTCCGGAAGGACAGGGCGGCCACTGCGCGCCGGCCCAGTGCGCCCGGTGCTGCCGTGGCGGACACCGCGGGGACGTCCGGTCCGTTCGGCCGGAGCTCCGCGGCCCGGGTCGGGGTGGATGTCATGTCACTCGGTTCCTTCCATGGCGTGGACCAGCGCGGGCTCGGTGATGTCCCGGCCGCTGATCTCCCGTACGATCCGGCCGTCCCGTACCACCAGGACGCGGGTGCACAGCGCGAGCAGGTCTTCCGTGTCGGACGAGGACACGATGACGCCCATGCCGGCGTCGGCCTGACGTTCGATCAGGTCGTACAGCTGGAGGCGGGTGGCGATGTCGACGCCCGCCGTGGGTTCGCACAGCACGAGCACCGGCGGCTGCTGGGCAAGGCAGCGGGCCATGACGACCTTCTGCTGGTTGCCGCCGCTCAGCGTGGTGATCCGGGCCCCGCGCCCCGCCGTGCGCACCCCCACCCGCCGGATCCATTCCTCGGCGAGCGAGGATTCGCGGCGCCGGTGCAGTCGTCCGGCCCGGGCGCGGAGCCGGTCGAGCAGCGGGAGGGTGAGGTTCTCCCCGACGGAGAAGTCGCCGATGACGCCCTCGCTCGCCCGGTCCGCGGGGACCAGCGGGATGCCCAACCCATCGGCATCCTTGGCGTTGACCCACCGCTGGGCGCGCTCCGGCAGCCGCACCTTGCCGCGTACCGGGCCGGTGTACGCCCCGCACACCGCGTACGGCACGACTTCGTGGCCGGAGCCGACCAGGCCGGTGATGCCCAGCCGTTCCCCCTTGGCCAGGCTGAAGCCGATGCCGCGCAACGGGCCCGCCCACAGGTCGCGGACCTGCAACACGGACTCGTGGGAGGCGGACGGCAGCCGCGGCCGGTAGGTGGTCTCCATTTCCTCGCCCGCCATCAGCTCCGCCAGCGAGCGGGGGGTGAGTTCGGCGACCCTGCGGGTGGCGATCCGGCGTCCGCCGCGGATCACGGTGACCCGGTCGGCCAGCGCGAAGATCTCGTCCATGCGGTGCGAGACGTACAGGACGCTTGCCCCGGTGTCGCGGATCTCCCGCACGATGTCGAAGAGCCGGGCCACCTCGCCGGGCGGCAGCACGGCGGTCGGCTCGTCGAGGACCAGGACGCCGCGGCGGCCCTCCCAGCCCTGCAGGGCGGCGGCGATGGCCACCACCGCGCGCTGGACGGGGGTGGCCGAGGACAGGGGGCGGCGTACGTCGATGCCGAGGCCGAACCGTTCGACCAGCGCGGTCGTCCGGCGCTCCATCTCCGACCAGCGGATGTTGCCGAGGGCCGTGCGGGCGAAGCCGCGGCTGAGGGCGAGATTGTCGGTGGCGCTCAGCTCGCCCACCAGTCCCAGCTCCTGGTGGACGAAGCGGAGCCGGTCGTGCCGGGAGCCGGTGACCTGGCCCAGGCCGAACGGCTCGCCGTCGAGTTCGGCGACCGCTCCGGGCTCGGCGTGGTGGTAGCCGGCGAGGATCTTGATGAGGGTGGACTTGCCGGAGCCGTTGGGTCCGATCAGCGCGTGGATCTCGCCGGGCGCGATGTCCAGGTCGACGTCCTCGAGCGCCTGGGTTCCGCCGAATCGCTTCGACAGCCCGGACACCCGCAGCACGGGCCGGTCGCCCCCATCGGTACCGGCCGACCCCCGCGTGGTCTCCTGTGAGGTGTCAGCGTGCACCGCTGCTCCCTTCGTCGAATGGCGCCGCCGCCGGCCTGCTGTGCCGGCGGCGGCGGGGGCCGGGTCGGTCAGTTCAGGCCCCAGAGCGCCTTGAACTGCGCCTGGTAGTCCTCGACGAGCGGGAAGTCCTCAAGAGTGGCCACGAGGTTGTCCTTGGTGATCAGCATGTTGGGCAGCACCGCCTTCTGGTCCACCTCCATGGACTGGCCGGTGAAGTGGCGGGCCAGCGCGTCGACCTGCAGCCAGGCGGTTTCGTGCGAGTTCAGTGCCATCGCGCCGTGGCTGAGGCCGCTCTCGATGTACTGGTAGTTCTGCGCGTCACCGACGTTCACGGCGATGCGCTTGTCGGTCACGCCGGCGGTCTTCAGCGCGGTCGGGACGCCCACGTTGAGCAGGCCCAGCGAGAAGACGATGTGGGTCACCTTCGGGTGCGAGCGGACGTACGACACCACGCGGTCGGGCATGTCCTTGCCGATCGCGGTGATCGGCACGTCGACGGTGTCGAGCGCGCAGCCCTCGCACCACTTCTTGTACTGGGCGGCGAACGTGTCCTTGACGGGCTTGAGGATGGTGTAGGCGGGCAGGTCGAAGTAGACCGTGTTGGCCTTGGCGCCGCTGTCGGCCACCACCCACGAGGCGAGCATCTCGCCCTGGACGCCGACGTCCTTCGGGCCGTTGTTGAGCAGCTCGATGCCGTCGCCCACCACATCGTCGGCGTTCGACTGGATGACCGGGATACCGGCTGCCTTCAGCTGCGCGAGCTGCTTCGCGTACGCCGCGCGCGGGAATCCGGAGGCGACGACGGCGTCCGGCTTGTTGCGCAGCGCGTGCTCGTAGGCGGCCTGGACGGACTCCGGCGTGCCCTGTGTGTGGATCAGCTCGACCTTCCAGCCGAGCTGGTTGGCCCCGGCGGTGAAGAACTGGGCCAGGTCGCTGCAGGACTGCACGCCGCACAGGATGAAGTCGATCTTCTTTCCCGTGGGGATCTTCTTGCCCACCGGTTCGGTGACGGGGATCTTGTCCGGACGCTTGGAGAACTTCGCCAGGGCCGTCCTGGCCGCGGACAGGCCGGGGGAGTCTGAGGCCGCTTTGGCGGAGTCGGCGGCCGGAGTCGTGTCGGTGCCGCCGCACGCCGCCAGGGTGAGCAGGGCGGTGGCGGAGACGATCGCGGTGAGCGCGCGACGGACCGCGCGTCCGGGTCTGGAACTCATCGTTGAGTACTCCCGTTGTGTGGCGCCTGCGCTGCGGCGGCGCTCCCGCGTCCACGGCGGCCGGCTGTGTGCAGGCGAATTCTGTGCCGCCCATGCCGGGACGGCACGCTCAGATCGAGCGGGCTGTGGGATCGCCGTCGTGGGGTACGACGCGGGCCGCCGAGGCAGGCGGGCGGCGCTGTGGCCGAGACGGGGCGGACGCTGTCCCAGACCGTGGAGAAACTTGTGAGGCTCTACAGCCTCGGGTGCGACGGAGTGTGGCACGCACTGTCGGGCTTGGGGAGGGGTCGGTCGTAACAAATTGGCGAGGGGCCATGTCGATCCCCTGGAGGACGGCTTTTGTGGCGTCCTGGCGAAGCCGCGAGTATTGCTCCGAGCCATGACGAATAACTACACTCACTCTAAAGTTTCTGGCTGAGGAGAGAAGATGGACGAAACGTCGGAGTTGGGCACGGCGCGGTGTCCCGGGCCCAGCGTCCAGGACTACCTCGACCGGGACAGCCGACCGGTTCCCGCCGCGCTGAGGTACGTCAACAACGACTACCTCGGCAGTGAGGACGTCGACACCACCCGCTTCACCTCCCGCGAATGGGCCGAGCGCGAGATGCGGCAGGTGTGGCGGCGCGTGTGGCAGTTCGCCTGCCTGGAGAGCGAGATTCCCGAGGTCGGTGACCACGAGATCTACGAGATCGGCGACGACTCACTGATCATCGTGCGCACGGCGCCGGACGAGATCCGCGCGTACGTCAACGCGTGCCTGCACCGCGGCCGCAAACTGCGCACGTCGAGCGGCAATGTCAGCGAGTTGCGCTGCCCGTTCCACGGCTTCGCCTGGAACCTCGACGGCACGATGCAGACCCCGCCCTGCGCCTGGGACTTCCCCCATGTCACCCCCGACAAGTTCGCGCTTCCCGAGGCCAAGGTGGCCACCTGGCGCGGCTTCGTCTTCATCAACATGGACCCGTACGCGGAGTCCTTCGAGAGCTACCGCGGCACCTTCGACGACTACTACATCTGGCCGCTGCAGGACCGCTACAAGTCGCTGCACGTCGCCAAGGTGCTGCCCTGCAACTGGAAGGTCGCCCAGGACGCGTTCATCGAGTCCTTCCACGTGATCGCCACGCACCCGCAGATGCTGCCCTGGCTCGCCGACGCCAACTCCCAGTACGACGTCATGGCGGACCAGCCCAACTGGAACCGCATGATCAACATCCAGGGCGCCCCCAGCCCCCACGTCGCCGACTCCGTCACGGAGGAGGACGTGCTGGAGACGTTCTACGGCTCGCGGGCGTTCTACGCGGCCGCCCAGGGCCGTGACCTGGTGATCCAGGAGGGCGACGAGATGCCCGCGATCCCGCCCGGCGGCACCGCCCGCCAGGTCCTCGCCGAACGGATGCGCGCACAACTGGCGGCCACCTCGCACCAGGACTTCTCCCAGACCGCCGACACCGAGCTGATGGACGCCATCAACTACCTGCTGTTCCCCAACTTCAACCCGTGGGGCGGCGCCAAGTCCAACATCATCTACCGGTTCAAGCCGAACGGCCTCGACCCCGACTCCTGCACCGCCGAGATCATCTTCATGTCGGCCCCGAAGAAGCCCGGCGAGATGCCGCCCCCGGTCAAGATCCGCTGGGTGCCGGAGGACGTGCTCTTCGCGGACATCCCCGAACTCGGTGTGCTCGGGCCCGTCTTCGACCAGGACTGCGAGAACCTCCCGTACGTCCAGCAGGGACTCAAGACGATGCGCAAGCCGGGCATCACCCTGTCCAACTACCAGGAGAGCCGCATCCGCCACTTCAACCAGACGCTCGACCAGTGGATGAACAAGTGACCGTGACCCACCGGGTCGCGGTCCGGCCCTCCGGAGTCGAACTGGAGGTACGGGACGGTGAGGACCTGTTCAGCGCCGCCCAGCGGCTCGGCTACCGCTGGCCCACCGTCTGCGGCGGCAAGGCCACCTGCCGCACCTGCTTCGTGGAGGTCGAGGAAGGCGCCGAGAACTGTTCGCCCGTGGGCGCGCTGGAGCGTGAGGGCATCGAGGCCCTGCGCAGGCCGGTGGACGGCCTGACCCGGCTCGCCTGCCGGCTCCGGGTCGAGGGCCCGGTGACCGTGACCAAACGCGGCGTACGCCGCAGACCGCAGGAGTGAGCCGTGAGCGCCAAGCAAGTGACCCATCCGCTGACCGGGCAGGTGTACCGGCTCACCGATGACGGGCTGGTGGAGGTGACCGACCCCAGGACAGGGGCTCAGGGCATCTTCGACTTCCAGGCCCGCTGGCAGTCCGGCGAACTGCGCCACGCCGACCTCCAGATGGCCGGCTGGGTCGGCCGCCTCGCCCAGCGGCGCGGCGCCCGACCGCCGGAGGCGTGAGCCGGTGTCCCCCCGTACCACCCGGGTGGTCTGTCTGGTGCGCCGGCCCGAGGGAGAGCCGGCCCTCGGGGACTTCGCCGTCGAGGAGCGCCCGCTTCCGCCGCTCGGCGAGGGGCAGTTGCTCGTCCGCAACCTCTACATGAGCGTCGACCCGTCGATGCGAGGGCGGCTGGAGAGCACCGAGAAGCACTACACGCACAACTTCACCCCCGGATCGCCGCTGGACGGCCGGGCCCTCGGCGTCGTGGAGGAGAGCCGCTGCCCCTCCGTGCCGCCGGGCACCTTCGTACGTCACCAGCTCGGCTGGCGGGAGTGGGCCGTGCTCGACCCGGCCGACACCGACGCCGCGGGCCGTATCGACCCGGAAGTCGCCCCGCTGCCCACCTGGTTGGGGCTGCTCGGGCAGACCGGCTTCACCGCCTACGTCGGGCTCGCGCGGATCGCCGAGGTCCGGCCCGGCGACACCGTCTTCGTGTCGGCGGCGGCCGGGGCCGTGGGCACCGCCGCCGGACAGTTCGCCCGGCTGCTGGGCGCGGAGCGCGTCGTCGGAACCGCCGGAGGGCCGGACAAGTGCGCCCTGCTGGTCAAGGAGTTCGGCTACGACGCCGCCGCCGACTACCGCGCCGAGCCGGTGCGCGACGCCCTGGCCCGGCTGGCGCCCGACGGCGTCGACGTCTACTTCGACAACGTCGGCGGCGAACAACTCGCCGCCGCCCTGCACGCGTTGCGGACGGGCGGCCGTATCGCGCTGTGCGGCATGATGTCGCAGTTCGGCGGCGAGCGGCGGTCCACCGACATCAACCAGCTGATCCAGGCGGTCCTCAAACGGCTCACCCTGCGCGGCTTCATCGTCCGCGACCACGAGGACCTGCGCCCGGAGTTCGAAAGCCGCGTCGCCGACTGGCTCCGCTCGGGCCGTATCACCGCCCGCGAGACGGTGACGGACGGCCTGGACAGCGCGGCTCAGGCCCTGCTGTCCCTGCTGGACGGTGGCAACGTCGGCAAGATGTTGGTCCGGCTCGCCGAGGATCCGTACAGCCGCTGTTAGGCGCAAGCAGAGAGAGCGCAGAGGAAGCCGGGAGAGGCAGAAATCCGGTCACGCACGACGCGTCACACACTCACCTGCCCCAGATCTTCCGGTACGCCTCCCGGTAGCCGGGTGGGTCCCAGGTCGTGGCTCCGCTGCTGTTGGCGGCCGTGGAGATGTGGACCGGGGCGACGTATCCGCTGGCGGACTCGCCGGCGAAGGCGCGGTTGAACTCGTCGACGATCTGCCAGCCCTGTTCGGCGAGGGGTTCAGGGACGGTGGCGGCCTGGAACTGCCTGCTGTTGATGCGCTGGAAGGCCGACGGGTCGCCGTCGCCGGCGCCGATGTTGAACGGGGGACCGGAGCCCTTCCTGCCGGCCTCGCGCAGGGCGGGCGCCGCGTCGGCGAAGTACAGGTCGTTGATGGCCACGGAGTACGTCCACCTGCTGCCGAAGCGGGAGAGGAGGGAGGAGACCTCCTGGGGGGTTCGGCTGCTCGCGTCCGGGATGGGGATGTTCTCGGACGCCAGGAGCCGCACGTCGGAGCAGGTGGCCAGTTGTTTCTCGATCAGTTGCGACTTGTTCCTGGCGAAGGGGATCGAGGCGTCGGTGAAGACGACGACCTCCGCCCGGCCGTTGGAGTGCGCGATGATCCAGTCGGCGCTGATCTCCGCGACGTCCTCGACCTGGGTCGTGACGTTGGTGAAGAGCTTGGGCCGCTCGCTCGGCCCGGGTGAGTCCACCGCGTGCCAGCCCACGAGCGGGATGCCCGCCGCGTCGGCCCGAGCGATCTCGGCCGACGTCGCATTGGGATCGAAGCCGCCGAGGACGATGCCGGAGGGTTTGACGCCGACCGCCTGGCTCAGGGCCGCCTGGATGCCGGCCGGTGTGCCCTGCCCGTCGATGACCCTGACCTTCCAGCCGATCACCTTCGCGGCCTCGCGCAGGCCGTTCGCGACGCCCGCGACTCCGGGGTTGGTCATGGTCTGTGCGACGTAGACGATCGTTCTGCCCGGCACGGCAGCGGGCCCGGTGGTGGGGCCGGTCCAGGAAACGTCCACTTTCTCCGCCTGCCGGACAGCGGATCTCGCCTCGCCGAGGGCGGACGGGCAGCCCGCCTCCGTGGCCCCCTCGGTGGGGTTCGCCGGTCCGGTGGACGAGCCTCGCTCACACCCGACGACGGTGACGACGACCGTGGTCAGGGCCGCGAGGGCCGTGGCGGTCCTGCGGTACGCGATCACGGGTGCTCCTTGCTGTGGTGATGACGACGGGTGGACGCGTCCGCGGGTCGGGAGGGACACGCGGCGTGCTACCGGGCTACGGATCGTCCTGGGCCTCCTCGGGGGTGCCCGCCACCTTGCTGCCACGACGGCCCGCGGTGGCGCCGGAGCGCAGCCGACGGCGGGCGGAGTACCCGGCGAAGCCGACGGCGAGCAGCAGGGTGGCGCCGTTGAACAGCGGGGTGACCCAGAACTCCGCGCCCAGCTGGCCGATGCCGGCCAGCCCGATGGCGAGGATGGCGACCGCCACGAGGGTGCCCAGGGCGTTGGGTCGACCGGGCCTGATCGCGGTGGAGCCGAGCAGGGCCCCGACGAAGGCCGGCAGGAGGTAGTCCAGACCGACGCTGGGGTTGCCGATCTGCTGCTGCGCGGCGAGCAGGACACCGGCGAAGCCGACGATCAGACCGGACAGGGCGAAGGCGTAGACGCTGTAGCGGCGGGTGGGGATGCCGACCAGGTCGGCGGCGCGGGGGTTCGAACCGATGACGTAGAGGTAGCGGCCCAGGGGCAGCCGCTCCAGCAGCAGCCAGAGCACGAGGACCAGCCCGAGGACGTAGAACGCGGGTACCGGCAGGCCGAGGAACTTGGAGTCGTAGAGGTCGGTGAAGGCCGGCGGCAGTCCGTTCGGCCCGGAGACGATGCGGGTGCCGCCGGTGATCCAGCCGGTGACGGCGTACAGCACGCTGCCGGTGCCGAGGGTGGCGATGAAGGAGTCGATCCGGGCGAACTCGACGACGACGCCGTTGAGGACGCCGACGACCGCCCCACCGATGATCACGACCGCGCAGGCGAGCGGCCAGGGCCAGCCGTTGCTGACGATCAGCTGGAGCACCATGACGTGCGCCAGGCCGAGACCGTAGCCGATGGACAGGTCGAACTTGCCGGTGACGATGGGGACCATCGCGCCGAGCGCGAGGATCGCGGGGACCGACTGGTTGGACAGGATCGAGGAGATGTTGTCCAGCGTGGGGAACGTGTCGGGCAGGGACAGGGAGAAGGCGAGGAAGAGCAGGACGGCGAGTGCGAGCAGTCCGTAAGCGCCGATGAAGTGCCCGTGGGGGCGGCTCGGCCGTGACCGGGGAGAGGAAGGCGGAGGCGTCGGGCGAGTCGTCCCGTCGCCCGTCGGTTCCCCGCTCATCCGTCCGTCCCCGTTCCGGTGAGGGGCGGTACGGCCGACGCGGTGTGGGTGAGCCGGGTGACGGTGAGGTCTTCGCCGGTCAGCTCGGCCGCCACGGTCCCGCGGACGAACACCAGGGCGCGGTGGCACACGTTCGCGACCTCCTCGAAATCGGTGGAGATGAGCAGAACGGCGAGCCCGGCGGCCAGCTCGTCGTCCAGCAGGCGGTGGATCTCCGCCTTGGCGCCCACGTCCACGCCGGCCGTCGGCTCCTCGAGGATCAGCAACCGGCGCTTCAGGCGAAGCCACCGGCCGAGCATGACCTTCTGCTGGTTGCCGCCGGACAGGACGGCGATCGGCGCTTCGCTGTCACGGGGGTGCACCCCGAAGCGTTCGACGAGAGCAGCGGCCTTGACGCGCTCGCGTGCGGGGCTGATCCAGCGCGGCCCCGGCCTGCCGTCGGCGCGGGGGTTGGCCAGCAGGTTCTCCCGCACGGTCAGTTCGGCGGCGCACCCCTCCTCCAGCCGGTTGCTGGTCACGAAGCCGACACCGGCACCGACGGCGGCGGCGACCGTACGCGGACGGTAGGGCTGCCCGCCCAGCAGCACCCGCCCGTCCAGGAGGGGCCGGACACCGGCCAGCGCCCTGCCCAGGTCCATGTGGCCGGCGCCGATGAGGCCCACCATGCCGAGGATCTCGCCGGGGCGCAGTCGGAGGCCGACCGGGCCGGCGTTCTCGGTCCGTACGCCGTCCAGGCGCAGGACGGCGGTGGCCTCGGGGTCGGGCTCGGGAACGACGGCGGCGGGCGGTCGGCGAGCCGGGTCGCGGCCCACGATGTCCCGCACCAGGCGGGCGGGGCTGTGGCCGGCGAGGCGCCCCTGGCTGATGATCCGGCCGTCGCGCAGGACGGCGAAGGAGTCGGCGACCTGGTACACCTCGTCGAGCCGGTGGCTGACGTAGATGATGCCGTGATCGCGGTCGCACAGCCGGCGCAGGACGTGGAAGAGGCGGGCGCAGTCGGCCGCGGGGAGGCTGGCGGTCGGCTCGTCCAGTACGACGAGTTCCGCACGGGTCGACAGCGCCCGCGCGATGGCGACCAGCGAACGCTCGGCGCGGGTCAGGTCGGCGATGCGGGCGTCGGGCGCGAGATGTCCGGCGACGATCTCCAGGGCCTCCACGCAGCGCCTGCGCGCCATCCGCCAGGAGATCAGTCCGCGGTGGCGCGGGTAGCCGGTGCCCAGGGCGATGTTCTCGGCGACCGTCATCCACTCGACGAGACCGAGATCCTGGTGGATGAAGGCCATGTGCCGGGAGGCCGCGGCCGTGCCGAGCGGGTGGCCGGCCACGGTCACCTCGCCCTCGTCGGCGCGATGGACACCGGCGAGCACCTTGATGAGGGTGGATTTCCCGGCGCCGTTGGGGCCCAGAAGGGCGAGGACGGCACCGCGCCGGACGTCGAGGTCGACCTCGGCCAACGCGCGGGTACCGCCGAACCGCTTGCCGAGACCCCGGATCCGCACCAGAGGGTCCTGGCCGCGGTCCACATATGGGCTTGTCGAGGCGTCGGGAGCGTCGTGCACAGACTCTCTCCGGGGATCGGCTTCCGAGTTCCTTCCCGACTGCACCGGATCGGCTCACCTATTCGATATCGGGAATATCGTCCCAATCTATCCCGGGGACGGTCGGCATTCCCGTAGGGACATCCAGGGCGCACTCCGCCCAGATGACCTTGCCGTCGGCGGTGTAGCGCGCCCCCCATGCCTGGGCGAGCTGTGCGACGAGGAACAGGCCGCGACCGCCCTCGTCGGTGGAGGCCGCGTGGCGCAGCCGGGGGGCGGTGTGGCTGGTGTCGGAGACCTCGAAGATCAGGGCGCGGCCGTGGATCACGCGTACCCGCAGGGGGCCGCCGGCGTGGCGGATGGCGTTGGTGACCAGTTCGCTGAGCAGCAGTTCGGCGGAGAAGACGGCCTCGTCGAGTCCCCAGTCGGTGAGCCGACGGGTGACGTCGGTGCGCATCCCGGAGACGCGGGCGGGGTCGGCGGGCAGGTCCCAGGTGGCGATCCGGTCGGGGTCCAGGGTCTGGGTACGGGCGACGAGCAGCGCGATGTCGTCGGCGGGGTGGGCGGGCACCACGGCGTCCACCACCGCCTGGCAGGTGTCCTCGGGCGAGGGGTCGGACCGGGCCAGGGCGTCCCGCAGTTGGTCGAGGACCATGTCGATGTCGCGGTGGCGGTCTTCGATGAGTCCGTCGGTGTAGAGGACGAGCCGGCTGCCTTCGGGGACGTGGATCTCGGCGGTTCCGAAGGGCAGGCCGCCCAGTCCGAGGGGCGGTCCGGCGGGCAGGTCGGGGAACGTCACCGTGCCGTCGGGGTGGACCAGTGCCGGTGGGGGGTGGCCGGCGCGTGCCAGAGTGCACTGCTGCGAGGTGGGGTCGTAGATGGCGTAGAGGCAGGTGGCGCCGATGATGCCGGTGCCGTTGGCGCCCGGTTCCTCGCCGCCTTCGTCCCGGTCGAGGCGGGCGACCAGGTTGTCGAGCTGGGTGAGGACCTCGTCGGGCGCCAGGTCCAGCTCCGCGAAGTTGCGTGCGGCGATACGCAGTCGGCCCATGGTGACGGCGGCGTGCAGGCCGTGGCCGACGACGTCGCCGACGACAAGGGCGACGCGGGTGCCGGAGAGGGGGATGACGTCGAACCAGTCGCCGCCCACTCCGGACTCGGCGGGCAGATAGCGATGGGCGACCTCGACGGCGTCCTGCTCGGGCAGGCGTTGCGGAAGCAGGCTGCGCTGCAGGGCCAGGACCATGCTGTGTTCGCGGGTGTAGCGGCGGGCATTGTCGATACAGATCGCGGCACGGGTGGCGAGTTCCTGGGCCAGCGAACGGTCGTCGTCCCCGAAGGGGGCGCGCTCTCGCGTGCGGTAGAAGCTGACGATGCCGAGGACGACGCCGCGGGCGAGCAGCGGGGCGGTGATGAGGGAGCGCAGGCCGTACGCGAGAAGGCCGCCGGTGTGCTCCGGGTCCTGGGAGAACCGGTCGGCGGCGACCCGCAGGTCGGGTTCCAGCACTGCCTGTCCGTCGGCAAGGCAGCGGAGCTGGGGAGTGGCGGGACGGAGGTGGATCCGCTCGCCGAGCGCCTGGAAGGGATCGTCGTCGCGGATGCCGTGGATCACCCGGCGGTGCAGGTCGCTGCGGGGGTCGGCGGACTCCTCGCCTCGCAGGACCGCCTCGGGCAGGTCGATGGTGACGAAGTCGGCCAGGCGCGGCACGGCCATCTCGGCGAGTTCGCGGGCGGTGCGGGGCACATCCAGCGTGGTGCCGATGCGAGCGCTGGCCTCGGACAGCAGCTCCAGGCGCTGCCGTGCCGCGACGGCGTGCATGCCCACTCCCGGCTCGCCCAGCAGCACCAGCCGTCCGTCGTTCATGCCGTCGGTGCCGCCGACGACGCCGCCCGTGGCCGGCTCGGCCGTGCGGGCGGTCGTGGTCCGTGCCTGCGCCCCGGTCTCCACGTGGGTGGTCCGCAAGGGCGCCGCGTGGGCCAGGAGTCCGGGGGGCAGGGCGGCAGGGGCGACGGCTTCCTGCGCCGTGGGGCTGAGCTGTGCGGCCGGGTGTGTGAGCGGGGCGGTCCGTGGCCCCGCTGAGTCGTCGGTGAGGACGGCCTCGACGGCGACGCCTTCCACACCGGAGGCGCTTGTCACGACACGGCTCAGCAGGACGACCCGCCGGCCGTCGGAGAGGGGCACCTCGACGCCGGCCCGCTGGGCCGAGGCGATCAGCTCGGCGGCCTTCTCCGTGAGGACCGTCTGATCACGCTGGTTGAGCCCGCTGTGGACCAGCTCGTCCACCGGGATCAGGTGTCCGTCCCTGCCCGTCGCGTCGGCCCGCAGCCGGCGCCTGGCGTCGAGATATGCGCTCAGCAGCCCACGCTCTCGCGCCGAGTTGTACGCCAGGAGCCGCCGCTCGATGGCGCCGGCCGCCTCGCGGATCACGCTGTCCATCGCGGGATCGACGTCGGTACGCGGACATCCGAGGGAGAGGATGCCCTCGACACCTCCGCTGAGCAGGTCACGCACGGGGATCGCCGAGCAGGCGTTGGCCTGTGAGCGCTCCGCGAAGTGCTCGGCGCCGTAGACCTGGCACAGCCGCCGTTCGGCGAGCGCGATTCCGATGCCGTTGGTTCCGGCGACCTCCTCCGCGAACACGAACCCCGGAACGCTCTGGATGGGGGCGAGTTGGCTGGGCATGGACGCCATGCCGAAGCGACGCTGCAGCACCGTCCCACTGGCGTCGGCCAGGGCCACGTTCATGCGGCGGCCCGAGAACCTGGACTGCAGCCAGTCGAGCACCGGCCCGGCCGCGTGCACGAGTCGGCTGTCGAGATCGACGTCCTCGCGGTAGGGGAGTTCGGACTGGTCCGGTGAGAGCCCGAGCAGCACGGAGCGCTGCCAGGAACTCAGGATCAGCTCCCGCACGCCTCCCTCGACCGGTCCGCCTTCCAGGAACCGCTCACGGGCACGTGAGGGACCGATGGAATCCCCCACAAACCCCATGCGGATCACTTCCCTCATCGGCCCGTCGTCGGCTGCCGCCCGGTCGCTCACCGTTCGAGAAGCCGCCCGCTCTCATGTAGATATTAGAACTTTGTTCATGAGTAAGCCTGTTTCTCCCATTTAAGGGCAAAATTTCCAAGGGGCGCCTAGCGCATGGACCGCGCCGCCGCGACGCTGAAGATCTCCAGGGAGACCCCCACCCGGGTCAGCCCGGACGTGGCCGCGCGGAAGTCCCTGATGTGCGCCGTGGCGAAGTGCTCGTCCAGAGCCTGCTGGGACACCCATCTCTCGTAGACCCGGATCCGGCGTTCGTCGGAGGGTTCCGCGGCCATGGCGTAGTCCAGACAGCCGGGCTCCTCCTCGCGGGTGCGCTTCCCGACCTCGACGAGGTGCTTCAGCATCGTGTCGCGGTCCGCCGGCTCGTAGTCCATCCAGCCGGCGACGATGATCTCGCCTGCGACTTCCTCTGCCACGGTGATCCTTTCCACGGTCGTGCCCGTGGGCCCGCCGCCCTCTGTCAGGAAGGAGCGACGGGCCCGCGGGCCGTTCAGATGGCGAGTGCCGCCGGGACGCTGTCCACGGTGACCGTGCCCTTGGTGCCGTCGACGGTGATCACCATGCCGTCCCGCAGCCGCTGGGTACCGCCTTCGACGGAGATGACGGCCGGGATGCCGAGCTCGCGGCAGACCACGACGGCGTGGCTGTTGAGCGCGCCCACATCCACCACGGCCGCCCCGGCGACCAGGAACAGCGGGGTCCAGGCGGCGTCCGTGATCGGCGCCACCAGAACCTCGCCCGGCTCCAGCGCCTCGCACGAGGCCGGGTCGGAGATCACCCGCACCCTGCCGGTGTAGGTGCCCTGGCTGCCGCCGACGCCCGTCAGTACGTCGGTCTCCGCGGCGGTCGCGATCCCCTCGTCGCTGCGTCGCGGCCAGGTGTCGATCTCGGTCTGCGCGTCGGCCGCGATGAAGAACGGCGGCTCCAGTTCCCGCAGACCGGCGTACTCCACGAGCCGCTGGGCGATGACGGGGCCGAAGGCGTCCGGGGCGGCGACATAGTCGTCGAGCTCGGTGTCCAGCAGCATCATCACGTCCTCGGGCCGGGCGAGGAGTCCCGCCTCGACCCCGCGGCGGCCCAACTCCCGTACCGCCATGCGGATCTCGTTGATGACGGACACGCAGTTGGCCTTGGTCCGCTCGCGGGCCGGGATCCACACCTGCGAGGCGTGCATTCCGGCGTCGAACATCGGCTGCACGTCCTCGGGGAGCGCCGCCCGGATCTCCGCCGCGATCTCCGTACGACGCTCCGTGAGCCGGCGGTGGCGTTCGGCGGGGGAGTCGTCGTCGGCGCTGTGCCGGATCCGGTCGACCAGGGCCAGCGCCTGCACGGGCGAAGCCTCCCAGGACAGCGCGTGGATGTCCCACTCGTTGGGGCCGCGGTCGCCGGAGGCCGCCAGGAACTCCTCGAAGGAGTCACGGAACGCCTTCACGTCCCCGCTCGACCCGTCGAGCGCCCGCTCCACCGCGGCCGGCCCCTGGTCGAACAGTGCGGTCAGCTCGGCCGAGGCCACGACCTGCCGGGACAGTGTCCACAGCCCGGTCGAGGGGGAGGCGGAGTCGACGTCACCGAGTCCGGCGATGAGGTCCAGCATGGCGCCGGCGCGGTCCAGGCTCGCGCACAGCGGGCCGAGGATCGCCGGTCCGACGGACGCGGGCAGCGAGGACTCGACGTGCCGCTGGAAGGTGATCTCCACGTCGTCGAGCAGGGAGCGGGCGTGTGCCACCAGCTCCGCGTCGGACAGCTGCGCCAGGTCGGGCCGCTCACGGCGGATGCGGCGCAGCCGGTCCCGGTCGGCGTCGGCCTCGGGGAAGTTGCTCTGCCCCAGCATCCGCTGGACCGTCGCCCCGGCCTTGGCCGTCAGCTCCCCGTCCTGGTCGTCGGGGTGCGCCACGTACACCGGGGTGTCGGAGCGCTGGCCGACGAAGGCCGTGTCGATCTGGTCCGCGGTCTGCCCCATGCGGATACCGAACAGCCGCATGTGGGAGAGGTTGAGGTAGAAGTAGCCGCCGAACATCCCGACGAAGGGCGGCCTGGGCCCGGCCACCTCCTCCTCGCGGTAGATGCCGAAGCCGACGAAGCCGTTGCGCCAGCCGTGCAGGCCGCGCCCCCACACCAGGGACCAGCCCAGCGGGCTGGCCGGCTCGGGCAGGGTCTCGCCCGCGTTGGCGCGGGTGTAGTGGGGCAGACGCTCGCTGCGCTGCCAGTCAGTGATCCAGCTCTTCATGCCGAGCGTCTCCCGCTGTCCGTGCCGGTCCGTACGACTGCGCCGGTTCCTGCTCCCGCGCCTACCACTGGGCCGTACCGCCGTCCACGCTGATCAGCGTGCCCGTGATGCCCGCGCCGTTGTCGCTCGCGAGCAGCGAGGCGACCGCGGCGACCTGCTCGACGGTGGTGATCTGCTTGGTGGCGGCGTGCTCGGCGAAGCGGCCCAGCCACACCTCGTAACTGATGCCCTCGGCCTCGGCCGCGGCGGGGCCCGCGGCCCGCATCAGGTCGGTGTCGACGGCGCCGGGGCAGATGGCGTTGCAGGTGATGCCCTGGGTGCCGTACTCGAAGGCGGTCGCCTTGGTCAGGCCGTGGATGGCGTGCTTGTTGGTGATGTAGTGGCTGATCGCCGGCTTGTTGGCCTGCTTGCCCTCGACGGAGGAGATGTTGATGATGCGGCCCCAGCCGCCCTCCAGCATCTTCGCCAGTGCGCGGCGGGTGCCGTAGAAGTAGGCGTTGAGGTTCAGGTTGAGGGCGTCGTGCCAGGCCTCGTCGCTAAGCTGGTGGACGGGGGCGAAGCCCGAGGTGCCGCCGACGTTGTTGACCCAGATGTCGAGCCGGCCGAAGCGCTCCGCGGCGAAGTCCGCGAGGGCCTCGATGTCCTCCTGGCTGTTGGCGTCGCAGGGGTGGAAGACCGCCCGGTCCCCGGCGCCGATCTCCTCCAGGGCCTGCTTGCCCTTGAGTTCGGAACGGCCGCTGATGACGACCGTGGCGCCCTGGGCCAGGAAGGCCTCGGCGATGGCACGGCCGATGCTGCGTGTGCTGCCCGTGATCACCGCGACACGTCCGTCGAGGCTGCCCGTAGCCACCATGTTGTTCTCCTGCGTGTCTTGTTGGTTGGTCACCTGGCGGCTCTTGCTGTGTTGTCCAGGTGTGCGTGAACGGTGCGGTGGAAGTGCTGGAGTCCGGGCTCGTTGCGTCCGAAGACGAAGTCGGTCCCGTTCAGGGCCGCAAGCCCCTGCTGGACTCCGTAGGTGGTCGCGTAGTCCTCGTCGCGGACCACTTCGTAGAACCACTCGCCGAAGCGGTCGGCGGCGTGGCGTTCTTCCTCGGTGACCGCCGGTTCGCGCAGCAGGATGATCTGCTGGGTGACCGACTCGGTGGCCGTGCGGGGGAGTACCAGGGAGACGGCGATCTTGTGACGCCAGCCTCCGGCTATCGCGAGACCGGGGTAGAGCCAGTAGATGGCTCCGACGCACTCTCCGGGGTCGCGCTGGTCCGGGGGCAGCTCGACCGCCTGTGCGATGGGGCGCAGGGCCGCTGAGAGGCGCTGGTGAGGGCCCCAGGTGTCGTGGGCCATCATGTTGGAGAGGTTCGTCTCGAACACCGTCTTCGGGTGCAGCGAGGCGAAGTGATACGTCTCCAGATAGCCGTCGAGCGTGACCTTCCAGTTGGGGCTGGTCAGCTCCTTGGTCCCGTGGTGGTGGCAGTCCGCGAGGCGCATCCCCTCAAGGAGCGGCTGCAGGTCACCGAGCCACTCGTCGAGGTCGGGTTCGGCCGCCGGGTCCAGCGAGACGAAGACGATGCCGGCGCGTTCCCCGACCGGGAGCCGCAGCAGGCTGCGCCCCTCGCGCGGCACCTCGCCGAAGGTCTTCTCGGCGTACACGCCCCGCAGCTCCCCGGCCAGGTCGTACGACCAGGAGTGGTACGGGCAGGTCAGCCGCTTCGACACGCCGCAGCCGGGCTCGAGGATCTTGGCTCCGCGGTGCCGGCAGGCGTTGATCATCGCGTGGACGACACCCTGGCGGTCCCGGGTGATCAGGACCGGAACACCGAGGACGTCCAGCGCCTTGTAGGTGTTCGGCCCGGGCAGCTCGGCCGACATGGCGAGCGGAAGGGGAACCGTGCGGTGAACGGCGTCCATCTCCCGCTGCCAACGGTCGGCGTCGTAGTAGTTGGCGACGGGTTCCGTCCACTGGCCGTCCGCCTCGTGCGTCGTGTTGGCGCGGTAGTGCTCCATCACGCGCTCGACGAGCTCGGCGGCTTCCCGCCGCATCGCCAGGGACGCGGGGTCGGTCGACCGGTCCTGGCTGATCCACGAGGAGTATTCCGGCGCAGGGGGCGGCTGACGGTCGGCGTCGGCCGCCCGGATCTCCGGGGAACTGGTCTGGACCACGATGTCCTCACAATCCTTCCAGCCGCGAGCTCGGGAAGGGTTTCTGGTACGGCAGCTGGGCTGTGAGCGACACGACAACAGGGGTAAGTGTTGTCTGTCAATAGAAACTGCGGAAGTGGCAGCTCCGTGACCCGCAGGTCACATCGTCTTCGCCCCGGACAAAAAGGTCCAGACGTGAGGCGATCTTTCTATTGACCAGCTCCAGTTGCGGGAGTGTGATGGCCGCACCCTCGACGGGGAGGCGGTGTGATGGCCGACGACAGGACCGATCCGGTGCCCGCGATGCCGGCGCGCATGACTGAGCCGTTCGAGGCGGGTGTCGTCGTACGGGACCTGGAGCTGATGGAGCGCTTCTATCGCGAGGTGCTCGGCTGCTTCGAGGTGCACCGCTCCCGCATCCCGGCGTCCATCGGGATCCCGGCAGGGCTGGGCGGCGAACTGCTCGTCGTCTGGCTCCAGGTGCCGTCCGGCGGGCGCGTCAAGCTCATCCGGCCCCAGTCCGCCCCGATCCCCGCAGAGCCCGCCCTGCCGCTGACCGCACGGCGGGGGCTGTCTTATCTCACCTTCCATCTGGACGACATGGACCCCCTCGTGACGGCTCTGGCGGCAGGGGGAGCCCGGCCGCTGTCGGACCCGGTCGTCGTGTGGGCGCGCGGTCGACGCATCAGCTTCTGGGCGGATCCGGAGGGCAACGCGCTGGAGTTGGTCGACGGGCGCGGAGGTGTTCGGGTGCCGGGTCGGTCGGAGGCGTAGTAATTAGAGAACCTCTTCAGTAAGGTGCCCGAAGCTGGTTACTGTAGACCGGCACAACAAAGTCCGATTGCGTGACACACCTCGCTCGGGGCGAAGGGGCGGACGATGGCTCAAAGGGCATCGAAGAAGTCGGCCGATCCGGTCGCGAACCAGGCATCCGCGCAGGTCATCAAGGATCTGCACGAGCGCATGGTGCGCATCCGCCTGTTCGAGACCGAGGCGGGAAAACTCATGGAGGCCGGCAAACTGCCGGGCTTTCTCCACCTCTACGTCGGTCAGGAAGCCGTTGCCGCGGGCGTGATGGCGGCGCTGCGTGACGACGACCAGATCACCTCCACGCACCGGGGACACGGCCACGCCGTGGCCAAGGGCGTCAGCTTCAAGCACATGTACGCCGAGCTGTACGGCCGCGTCACCGGCGCCTGCCTCGGCCGCGGCGGAAGCATGCACATCAACGACGTCACCCTCGGCATGCTCGGCGCCAACGGCATCGTCGGTGCCGGCGTCCCGATCGCCGTCGGCGCCGCCTTCGCCGCCCAGTACCGGGGCGAGGACAACATCGCCGTCACCTTCTTCGGCGACGGCGCCACCAACATCGGCAGCTTCCACGAGGGCGCCAACATGGCCGCCATCCTGCGCCTGCCGGTCCTGTTCATCTGCGAGAACAACGGCTACGCCGAGTTCACCCCGCAGTCGAAGCACATGCTGATCACCGACGTCGCCGAGCGGGCCGCGTCCTACGGCATGCCGAGCGTGATCGTCGACGGCATGGACGCGCTCGCCGTCCACCAGGCCACCGTCGAGGCCGTCGCACGCGCCCGGGCCGGCGAGGGCCCCATGTTCATCGAGGCCAAGACCTACCGCTACTACGACCACCAGGGCGTCAAGGGACTGCGTCACCCCTACCGCTCGGACGCGGAGGTCGAGGAGTGGAAGGCCCGCGACGCGATCGACCTGCTGGAGGCCCGGGCCATCGCCGACGGCACCGCCACCCGCGCCGAGCTGGACGACACCTGGCAGCGCACCCGCGACGAGATCGCCGAGGCCATCGCGTACGCCGAGGCCAGCCCGCTGCCCGACACCGCCGACCTGCTCCTCAACGTCTACTCGGGATGACCGCCATGACCACCATCACCGAAGCGCCGGCCCTTGCCCCGGACGGCACGGGCCGCAAGCTCACCTACGTCAAGGCGTTCAACGAGGGCCTGGCGCAGGTCATGCGCGAGGACGAGAACGTCTTCGTCGCCGGGGAGGACGTCGCCGGGTACGGCGGTGTCTTCCGCATGTTCGACAACCTGCTCGACGAGTTCGGCCCCCGCCGCATGATCGACACCCCGATCTCCGAGGCCGCGCTCGTCGGCCTGGGCGTGGGTGCCGCAGCCCGGGGCCTGCGCCCCGTCGTCGACCTGATGTTCATGGACTTCATCGGCGTCTGCCTGGACCAGATCGTCAACCAGGCCGCCAAGATGAAGTACATGTTCGGCGGCTCCGTGTCGGTGCCGCTCACCATCACCACCGCCTCGGGCGCGGGCCTCGGCGCCGCCGCCCAGCACAGCCAGAGCCTGGAGGCCTGGCTCGCGCACGTGCCCGGCCTCAAGGTCGTGATGCCGTGCGACGCCTACACCGCCAAGGGCCTGACCGTCTCGGCGATCCGGGACAACAACCCGGTCGTCGTCATGCTCAACAAGGTCCTGCTGGGCAGCAAGAGCGAGGTGCCCGAGGAGATCTACGGCATCCCGCTCGGCCAGGCCCACACCGCGCGGCAGGGATCCGACGTCACGGTCATCGCCCTGGGCCGCATGGTGGGCGAGGCCCTCGCGGCGGCCGAGGAACTGGCGGCCGAAGGCATCGAGGTCGAGGTCATCGACCCGCGCACCGTGCAGCCCCTGGACACCGAGACGATGATCGCCTCCGTGCGCCGCACCAACCGGGTCCTCGTGGTCCACGAGGCCGTGACCTTCGGCGGGCTCGGCGGGGAGATCGCCGCCCAGATCCAGGACGCGGCCTTCGACTACCTGGACGCTCCGGTTCTGCGCATCGGCGCGCCCTTCTCCCCGGTGCCGTTCTCCCCGGTGCTGGAGAAGGCCTATGTGCCCGACCAGGCCCGCATCGTGCGGGGCTGCCGTCGTCTCCTCGAAAGGTCGTGACGTAGTGGCGGTCGAGGTTCTGCTGCCGAAGATCGGCCTGACCATGCAGGAAGGCACGATCGACGAGTGGCTCGTGCCGACCGGCGGCTTCGTCGCGGAGGGCGAAGCGCTGCTGCGGCTGGCGACCGACAAGGTCGACGTGGATGTCGAGGCGGAGGCCGGGGGACTGTTCCACCCCGCCGTCCAGGCCGGGGCGACCCTTCCGGCCGGGGCGCTCATCGGCTGGCTGCTGGCCGAAGGCGAGCAGCCGCCGGGCCCGGGGGGCGCGCCGATGCCCGCCGCGCCCGGGTCCCCCGGCTCGGAGGCGGTGCCGGCCGCCGAGGGTGTCGCCTCCGTGGCGCCGTCGCTCAATGGCACCGCTGGTCCCCATGGCTCGGGGGGCCGCCTCCTGGCCTCGCCGAACGCCCGGCGGGTGGCGGCCGAGGCGGGCGTCGATCTCACCGCCGTACGCGGCACCGGGCCCGGCGGCCGGATCGTCTCCGAGGACGTGGAGGAGTACCTGCTCACCCCGGCGGCACAGCCGCCTGCCGCCCCGTCGGCGGACCCGGTGACCCCCACCTCCCCCCTGGTCCGTCGCCTGGCGAAGGAACGGGGCATCGACCTCGCGGACGTACGCCCCACGGGTGCGGGCGGGCGGATCCGGCGGGCCGATCTCGACGCCGCCACCCCGGCAGCCGCACCGGCACCGGCCCCGGCGACGGCCCGCGAGGCCACCGCGTCACCACGGCCCGGCGACGTCATCCCGCTCACCGGGATGCGCGGCACCATCGCCCGGCGGATGCACGCCAGCCTCCAGGAGATGGCGCAGCTGACGCACGGCTACGAGGTGCGGATGGACGCCGTCGTGGCCCTGCGGGCCCAGTTGAAGCAGGAGTGGGCCGACAGCGACCTGCCGGTGCCCAGCCTGGGCGACTTCCTGCTGAAGGCCGCCGCACTGGCCCTGCGTGCACACCCGTTGCTCAACGCGGCGGTGCTCGAGGACGGCGTTCACCTGTACGAGGGGATCCACCTCGGCTTCGCCGTCGCGGTGCCGAACGGCCTGCTCGTCCCGGTGATCGAGGACGCGGCCGAGCTGCCGCTGCCCGAAATGGCCCGTACCTCGAGGGAGTTGGCGGAGAACGCCCGGTCCGGCCGGATCTCCCCGGCGCTGCTGGAAGGCTCCACGTTCACCGTCACCTCGCTGGGCGGGTACGGCGTCGACTTCTTCACCCCGGTGATCAACCCCGGCAATGTCGCCATCCTCGGCGTGGGCAGACTCAGGGACGGCGTCGAGTGGGTGGACGAACAACCGCGGCGGACCCAGGTGCTCACCCTGAGCCTCACCTTCGACCACCGCGCCGTGGACGGGGCACCGGCGGCCGAGTACCTGCGCACGGTCGGTGAGCTGCTGCGCAAACCGCTGCGGCTTCTGGTCTGACCTCCCCGGCCCCGCGCCCGTCGACCGTTTTCCACCCATCCGGTCGGCGGGCGCGGCCATTACCCGGGTCCGCCGCTCGTGCTTCGTTGCTCGGTCCCGCTGCTCGGTCCCGCTACTCCGCCGCCGGATCGGCGATCCGCTCGGCGAGCCGGCCGACCTCGCTGAGGAAGGAACGGTGCCCGAGAGAGCGGTAGACGTCGTCCCCCCGGACCTGCGAGACCGCCGCGGTTTCGACCAGCGCCAGCACCCCCAGGCCGATCACCGCAGCCTCCGCGTCCGTGACCGGTTCACGGCCCTTGCGGATCAGTCGTACCAGTTCGTCCAGCAACTGCGTCCGGATCTCGTGCCGCAGCGCCTCCGCCTCCTGGCTCATCCCGGCCGAGGAGACGAAGAAGACGGTCGCGGCGGACCGGTGCTCGCCCAGCCAGACCACCAGCGACGTGACGGTCGGACCGATGTCCGAGCCGGGCTCGTGCGCCTCGGTGAGTGTCTCCAGCTGCTCGCGCAGCGCGTCGGCGAACACCCGCATACCTTCCACCAGGACCTGGTCCTTGGAGGAGAAGTGGTAGTACACCGCGGCCGACGTCATCTCCGCCCGAGCCGCGATGTCCGCCACGGTCACCTCGTCCGGAGGCTGGGTGGCGAACAGCTCCGTGGCTGCCTCGATCACCCACTGCCTGCGCGAAGGGCGGTGAGCTGCGCGGGTTCCGGATGTAGTCATGGTGTCAAGTATGCCGTGACCTTGGTCCTCCAGAGCCACGCGGGTACCAGGGTTTACGGGCTCGACCTGCGGGAGTAACTGGATAACATGGTCAGTACGCCGGGGCCCACAGGCACCGGTCGCGGCAACCGCCAGGGAGCATGATGGCCACCACGAACGGCAAACAGCCCGCCCACCGTCCTTCGCGACGACAGCACATCATCAGTGCCGCCGTCCGGGTGTTCGGCCGCAACGGCTTCGCCGAGACCAGTGTGCAGGACATCGCGGACGAGGCACAGGTGGTTCCCACGGCCGTCTACTACCACTTCGCCGGCAAGGAGGAGCTGCTCGAACTCGCCATGCGGCGGGTCTTCGACCAACTGAACACCGTCGTGGAGACGGCCCGGCCGGACACCGAGCCGGGTGACGCCGAGGGCCTGATCCGCACCATCGACGCCGTGTGGGACTGGGTGGAGCAGAACCCGGACGAGGCCCGGCTCTACCAGGTCCAGATCGCCTCCGCCAACGGCAACATCAAGCTGCTGCGCGACGAGTTCGAGCAGCGGCACATCCAGCGTGCGTACGACTATCTGCCCGAGAGCACCGCCCGAAGTCCGCGGGCGGCCAAGGCGCGGCACGCCTCGCAGGCGCTCGCGGTCCGCACCTTCATCAGTACGACCATCCTGGTGACCGCGCTGCGCGCCGAGGGCGGACCGCTGTCCCGGATGCCGTCCGGGTCCGTGCAGGAGGCGGTCAGGTCTCTGGCGCTGCGCGTCGTGGCCGCCGACCAGAAGGCCGAGTCCACGGCCACACCGGCCTGACGCGAACGGCCGGGCGGGCCGGGCTCGGACTCCCGGATCACCAGGGCAGGGGCCTGCGCTCGGCGAACAGCCCGCCCGTGGTCCCATCGCCCTCCGGCAGGGTCGCCAGCCAGACGGGCGTGTCCGCGCCCTCCTCCGGCCCGCGCGGGGCGGCCGGGCCGCCCATGCCGCTGCGGGTCCAGCCGGGGTCGGCCGCGTTGACCAGGACGCCCGTGCCGGCCAACTCGCCCGCGAGCATCCGGGTCAGGGCGTTGAGCGCGGTCTTGGAGACGCGGTAGGCCGGATGCCGGCCGGAGTCCATCAGCGCCAGCGAGCCGTACGAGCTGGTGAGGTTGACCACCCGCCCGTAACCGGCCCGCACCATGCCCGGGACGACGGCCTCGGCCAGGCGCCAGGCACCCACGAGGTTGATGTCCAGGGTGGCGCGCAGGACGTCCTCGTCGAGGTACGGCGGCCGCAGATCGCCGTCCAGGGACACCCCGGCGTTGTTCACCAGTACGTCGATCCCGCTCCCGCCGCCGACCAGTTCCCCGGCCTCGCGCACCGCTTCGGTGACACTCGCCGCGGAACCCACGTCCAGGACGAGCGGCAGCGCCGCCGGGCCGATGGACCGGCACACCTCCTCGGCCGCCTCCCGCTTCCGTGCCCCGACCAGGACCCGCAGCCCCCGCTGCGCGAGCTGTCGGCAGATCTCCGCGCCGATCCCGCGCGCGCCGCCGGTGACCAGGGCGGTTCTTGGCTCGTTCATGGCGATTCTCCTCGGTTGTGCGCAGCCGCGCCGTTCAGAGAGTCAGCACCGCGCACGCGCTGATCCCGGGCGCCCCGTACACATGGGTGAAGCCCACCCGGGGACCGCCCGGCACCTGCACGCCCGGCGCGCGGCCTTGCAACTGCCGTACGACCTCGTGGAACTGGCGCAGCCCGGAGGCGCCGACCGGTTCGCCGCCCGCCAGACACCCGCCGTCGGTGTTGACCGGGATCCGGCCCGTGGGGTCGGTGTCGCCCGCGGCCAGCAGCCGCTCCTGCTCGCCGTGTTCGCACAGTCCGGTCTCCGCCAGGTGGATCAACTCCGAGCCGCTGTCGGTGTCCTGCAGCTGGGCCACCTGCACGTCGGCGGGCCGCAGACCGGCCCCCTGGAACACCGCCTCCGCAGCGTCGACGCTCGGGCTGCGGTGCGGTCCGGGCGGAAGCCAGGGCGAGAACACCTCGAACGAGCCGAACCGCCTGGTCCGGAAGGCCAACGAGGCCAGCTTCACCGGCTGTTCGCACAGGTCGAACGCGCGGTCGCCGCGCGCGAGCACCAGCGCGGCCGCGCCCTGACCCGGGGAGCAGAACATGTACTGGGTGAGCGGCGGGCTCACCTCGGCGGACCGGAGGATCTCCTCCTCCGTCAGCTCCTTGCGCCGCCACGCCAGAGGGTGGCGGGAGCCGTTGCGGAAGGCGCGCGCGGCCACCATCGCCAGCGCCCGTTCCGGAATTCCGTACTCGTGCAGATAGCGCTGCGTCTTGAGGGCGAAGAACTGGGTCGTCAGCATCATCCCGGTTTCCGCGTACCAGTCCGCGAGACCGTAACGGGCCGCCGACACATGGAACGCGCCCCGCTCGTGCTTGTCGAACCCCACGGCCAGTCCCACCGACGCCTCGCCCGCCCGCAGCGCGTTGGCCACCGCGAGCACCGTAGAGGCGCCGGTCGCGCAGCCGTTCTGCACATTGACGAACGGCACACCGGTCAGCCCCAGTCGGCCCACCAGGGTGTCGGGCTTGCCGGACACGTCGGAGCCACCCGCCGCGTACCCGATGTCCTCCCAGGCGACACCGGCGTCGGCCAGCGCCTCCCGCACCGCCCGTACCGCCATGTCCATCCCGGTGACGGACTCGTCGCGGCCGAAGGGATGCATCCCGCAGCCGACCACGTAGACCTCGTCGGCCCGGCTCATCGCTGTCCTCCCGGATCGGGACGGAACGCGAACGTCAGTACGTCGGTCCCGTCCTCGTCCTGGTACGCGGGCACGGTGGTGAGCCGGACCGGAAGCCCGATCCGTATCTCGGGACGGGACACCTCCAGCCGCGCCTCGACCAGCACGTCACCGAGGTCCACATAGCCGAGGTGATACGGCTCGTAACCGCCGGCCGGCGGCCGGTACGGCGGCTTGGGCGGGAACGCCTGCAGCGTCCACGACCACACCCGCCCCCGCACCGGCAGGGGATGCGCGGACATGGTCCCGTCCGAGCACCTGGGGCAGGAGTCCTGCCGGGGAAAGACGACGGTGCCGCATGCGGAGCAGCGCGCCCCCACGAGGCGCGGGGAGTCCGAGCCGTCGAACAGGCCGTCGTCGATGAGTCTGGTGGTCATGCTGTCGTCCTGTCCTTGTGCCGGCTACGGGCCACGGGCTGCGGGCTACCAGCCCAGCAGCCCGGCGAGCCGCTCCCGGTGGTGCGCGGTACCGCCCAGCAGTACGGCGTCGGACTGCGCGCGCCGGAAGTAGAGGTGCGCGTCGTGCTCCCAGGTGAAGCCCATGCCGCCGTGCAGCTGGACGCACTCCGCCGCGACGAAGGTGAACGCCTCGCCGCACCAGGACTGCGCCACCGCGGCAGCCTCCGCGAGCGCTTCCGGGGACGATCCGGCCGCACGGACGGCTCGTACCACCGCGGACCGCGCGGACTCCACCTGGAGCAGCATGTCCGCGCAGGTGTGCTTGACCGCCTGGAAGCTTCCGAGTGCCCTGCCGAACTGGGTACGGTCCCGCACATGCGCCACGGTCATGTCCAGCGCGGCCTGGGCGCCGCCGAGTTGCTCGGCGGCCAGTGCCACCAGGGCGGTGTCGAGGGCGCGGGTGACGACCTCCGTCCCCTCGCCCCCGGCGGTCAGCGCACGAGCCCGGGCACCCGAGAACGTCAGCACCGCCTGGCCGCGGCTCAGGTCCAGGGTGGGCACCCGGCGGACGGTCACGCCCGGCTCGCGCGGGTCGACGAGGAACAGGTCCACGCCGTCGGGACCGGCGGCCGCGACCACCAGAGCCTCGGCGTCGGCCCCGTCGAGTACGAAGGGCGCCGTGCCGTCGAGCACCGCGACACCGCCTCGCCACGTAACGCCCACCGGCACGGCGTCCGGTCGCCAGACACCGTCGGGTGCCGCCACCGCGAGTGCGTGCACGCGGCCCTCGGCCAGCTTCGTCAGCGGCTCCGAGGCGGTCCCGCAGCCGGCGAGCACCTGCCCGGCCAGCACGGTGGAGGACAACAACGGCACGGGCGCCAGCGTCCTGCCGAGTTCCTCGCAGACCACGGCGATCTCCGCGAGGCCGCCGATGCCTCCCACGGCCTCCGGCAGGCCGAGGGCCGCGAGACCCACCTGCCGGCCGAGGGTGTCCCACAGGTCGGCGTCGATGCCGGGGGAGTGCTCGTCGAGCGAGCGCACCGCCGCGATGCCGCCCGCGTCCGCGCACACCGACCGCACGGTCTCGCGCAGGTCCTCCAGTTCGGACTCGGAGGCCTCGGTCACTTCGCCTGCGGGGTCGGTCACAGTGGTCATGTCGCTGTCCTGTTCCGCTCGCTCCCACGCCCGCGCAGCACGCTGTGTGCCGCCGCCATGCGGGCGACCGGCACACGGTGCGCGGAACACGAGACGTAGTCCAGTCCCAGGTCGTCGCAGAACGCGATCGACTCGGGGTCCCCGCCGTGCTCACCGCACACGCCGAGCTTGATGTCCGGCCGTACGCTCCTCGCCCGCTCCACGGCCAGGGCGATCAGCGCGCCGACGCCGTGCGGGTCGAGCCGGGCGAAGGGGCTGGCGGTGAGGAATCCGCGTTCCTGGTACGAGGCGAGCACCTGGCGTTCCACGTCGTCCCGGGAGAAGCCGTAGGTGAGCTGGGTGAGGTCGTTCGTGCCGAAGGAGAAGAACTCGGCGTGCTCGGCGAGTTCGGCGGCCATCAGGGCGGCCCGCGGAGTCTCGATCATCGTGCCCAGCCGGTACGGCACCTCCACGCCGGTGCGGGCGGCCACCGTCGCGGCGGCTTCGCGGACGAAGGCGGCCGCGGCCTGAAGCTCCTCCGGCATGCTGACGAGCGGGATCATCACCTCAAGCTGGGGCCGGACGCCGGTCGCGGCGACATCGACCCACGCGGAGAACAGCGCTTCCGCCTGTGCCGGGTACAGCCGCTCGTGCAGCAGCGCCAGACGTACCCCGCGCAGCCCGAGCATCGGGTTGGCCTCCCGCAGCGACGCCGCCCGCTGCTCCGCGGCCTCGTCCCCGGACTCTCCCGGAGCGGGCAGGAACTCGTGCAGCGGCGCGTCCAGCAGACGCACGGTGACCGGGCGGTCGCCGACCGCCGCGAGCAGCGCTGTGAAGTCCTCGTGCTGTGCGTGCTCCAGGGCGAGCAGTGCCTCGTCGCGGGCGGCCGGGTCGGCCGCCAGGATGACGCTGCGGATCAGTGGCAGCCGCTCGCCGAGGAACTGGTGCTCCGTACGGCACAGGCCCACCCCCTCCGCGCCGAGGGCGACGGCGGTGTTTACCTCCGCCGCGGTGTCGGCGTTGACCCGTACTCCGAGGCGCCGCACGTCGTCTGCCCACTCCAGCAGGGTGGACAGCTCCGGCGGCGGGCCGACGACGCTGATGCTCAGCGTTCCGGCGTAGACGGCACCGGTGCGGCCGTCGAGCGACACCGGGTCACCCTCGTGCAGCACCCGGTCACCGATCCGGACCGTGCCCGCCGCCCGGTCCACCCGCAGTCCCTCGGCACCGCACACCGCCGGCTTACCGGCGCCGCGTGCCACCACTGCCGCGTGCGAGGCGATGCCCCCGCTGCCGGTGAGCACCGCGGCGGCGGCCAGCATCCCGGGGACGTCGGCCGGTGTGGTCTCGTGCATCACCAGAACGGCGTGCGTGTCCTCGGCGGCAAGCTCCAGGGCGCGTTCGCTGGACAGGACGACGACACCGGTCGCGGCCCCGGGGGACGCGGGCAGCCCGCGGACCAGGAGGTCTTCGTCACCGGTCAGTTTCAGTTGCGGGTGCAGCAGTTCCTGCACCTGCGTGGGAGAGATCCGCCGTACCGCGTCCTCCTTCTCCAGAGCGCCGTCCCGGGCCAGGTCCGCCGCGAGGCACACCGAGGCGCGCAGCGGCGGACGGCTCTGCACGGAGGCGGCGAGCAGGGAGATCTCGCCGTCGCGCACCTCGAAGTCGACGGACACCGGTGCGTGCAGATGACGCTCGAGGGTGAGCAGCGAATGCTCGAGGAGGGTCGTGCCCGCCGTCAGCTTCTTGAGCGGTTCGCCGGTGTGCGGGGGCGGTGCGCTGCGGCGCACGCCCCGGAAGAACGAGCCCTCGGCAGAGAAGCGGCCGGTCTCGGAGTGGCGGCTGACCGCCGTGCCGTAGCCGGAGCGGTCCGAGGGGCCGACGCGCAGTGCCTGTACGTGCAGGGCGATGCCCAGGTCGGCGGGGAGCTTCTGGGCCCTGCGCGACCTTCTGGCGCGCGGCGAGTCCCAGCGGGCGAGGACCGCCCGGGCGGCCAGGGCGAGCTGCTCGGCCGGGTCGTCGGGGAAGGGTCGCTCGGCGTGGTGTGCGACCAGGGACAGCAGGGCCTCGACCCGGGCGCGGGGCTCCGGGGCGTCGAGGAGCGCGTCGTCGAGCACGGCGGCCGGAATGTCGAGGGCGTACTCCGCGATCATCCGGACCGTGGCGGCCCACACCTCGTACAGTCCGTCCGCGCGGCCGATGACGGTGCTCAGGTCCAGGGCGTTGCCGGGGGTGGCGCCGAGACAGGCGAGGTCGGGCGGGAGCCCGGCGACCTCGCCGGGCGCGCTCGCCGACAGCCGCAGCAGCAGCGGCCGGGCGGCGTCGCCGACCCGGCGTCCCGACAACTGCTCGACGAGTTCGACGGCCGCCCGCGCGGTGCCGGGCTCGCCCAGTGCCCGCGCGGAGCCCGCGGGCACGGTCAGCCCGGGGACCACCGGCAGCCCGAGGGCCACCAGCCGGTCCATCGCGATGCCGTGCGCGCCCAGCTCATCGGCGTCCAGTCCGCGGATCCGTCCCTGGCCGTAGGGCACCAGGGTGAGACCGGGGGCCTGCGGCTGAGCGACAGTGCCCGCCTGTCGGTCGGTGATGCTCAACCTCGGCTCCTTCGGACCAGCTTCTCCTCGAGGGCCTCGTCGTCGGCCCGGCTGATCCCGAGGACCAGCAGTAGTTCCTGGTGCAGCCGCATCCACACCGTGTGGTACGAGTCGCACAGCGGGGAGGCCAGCCACTGGGCGCCGCCGTCGTCGAACCGGTCGAGCGCCTCCTCCAGGCCGGTGAGATACCGTCCGCTGCCCGCCAGCAGCCGCTCCAGCCGACGCAGCACCGGCTGGATGGCCTCGTGCACGTCCTCCAGCATCTCGCGCACCTCGGCGTCATAGACACTGTCGTTGTGGTCGTTGACGCTGCCGTCCGGGCGGCACTGCCAGGCCGTGCAGACCTCGCGCACCTTCCTGTTGACCGGCAGGAACGCCTCGTAGACCGCGTTGATCTGGTCCTGAAGCTCCGAGCCCGCCGGAATCCGCAGCACCTTGGCCGCGGCGTTCTTGGCGTACTCGGTGGGCAGCACCATCGGGCCCTTCACCATGGCGAGCCCGGCATCGACCAGAGGGCGGTACTGCGCCTCTGGTACGCCGCGCCACATACCGCGCAGGACGAGGTCGATGACGGCATCGGTGAGGGACTTGTCGAGCGTGTCTGTCCGCTCCGCGGCAGCAGAATGCATCTCCACACCTTCTTGTGGGGCGCGGGCTCAAGCCGCGCGGCGACAGTTGCCGGGTCGCAGGGACTGCGATGGGTGGGCGTCGCAGGGGACTGCGATCTGTGTTGCCCGGAGGTTACGCCCGAGCGGCCCTGTTAGTGAAGAGGTACTCAAGAAACACTTTGCGACTTCTCCGCTGCCGACCGCGCGGAAGGTGCCCTGCCGCGAGACCGGGTGGCCAGGAACGACTCCATCGCGGCCTGGGCCTCCGCGCCGCCCGCCAGAGCGGCGATCGAGCGGGCTTCTTCGGCGAGGTGCTTCTCCAGCGGCGCCTCGGCGCCCACCCGCAGCAGCTCCTTCGCGGCCCGCAGTGCGGCACCGGAGCCGGCGGCCAGTTCGGCGGCGGTCCGGTACGCCGTGTCGTCCAGCTCGGCATCCTCCACGACCCGGGACACCAGCCCCCACCGCTCGGCGTCCTCGCCGGTCAGGACCCTGTTGGTGAGGATCAGGTCCGCGGCCCGCCGAGGGCCCAGCAGCCGCTGCAGGATCCATGAGGCCCCGCAGTCCGGGGTGAGTCCGATCGCCGTGTACGCCAGCCGGAAGCGCGCCGACCTGGACGCCACCACGACGTCGCCCGCCAGGGCCAGCCCGATTCCACCGCCCGCGGCCGCGCCGCGCACCGCGGCCACCACGGGCACGGGCAGCTCGTGCAAGGCCTGCACGGCCTCGTGCGCGGCGGAGGCGACCGCGTGGACATAGGAGGCGGTGTCCGCCCCTCGTCCGGCGAAGGCTCGCAGGTCACCGCCCACGCAGAAGTTCCCGCCCGCCGCCCGGAGCAGGACGGCGCCGCCCGGATCCGCGGTGACTGCGGCGGCCGCGTCGCGCAGGGCCTCGGCGGTGGGGAGATCCAGGGCGTTTCCACGTCCGGGGTCGTCCAGCAACAGCTCGACGACTCCGTCGGAGTGGCGGACGACCCGGACCGGCTGGGTGCTCATCGGAGGTCTTCTCCCGTCATCGGGACCTGCTTGAGAATGGCGCTCACATACTGGTCCCGCTCTACAGTTTCGGCAATGGGCTGGTCTGCGCTCTCGCCGAGTGAGCCATGTCGCACAGCAGTCTTCGTAGGTGTGGTGGGCTAGATACTTGACCCGTTGTACAGTTTCGGCGATGCGACGGGCACTGGCGCCCGTACGCCTGTCGGCGGGAGGAACCATGCCGATCCAGTTCGATGTCGATCCGTCGGTCGCCCGGCTTGCCGAGGCCACAGCCGAGTTCGTCCGCGACGTGGTGATCCCGGCCGAGCGTGAATGCGGCGGGTCCGTCCACGACGCCCCGCAGGCGTTGCGGGAAACCCTGCAGAAGGGGGCGCGCGAGGCGGGCGTCTTCGCGCCGCACGTCCCGAAGCGGTGGGGCGGACACGGGCTCGACCTGCGCGGGCAGTCGGTGGTCTTCGAAGCCGCCGGGTACTCCGTGCTCGGCCCGCTGGCGCTGAACTGCGCGTCCCCGGACGAGGGCAACATGCACCTGCTCGAGAAGGTGGCCACCGAGGAGCAGCAGGCCCGCTATCTGCGCCCGCTGGCCGCCGGCGAGTACCGCTCGTGCTTCGCGATGACCGAACCGGCGCCGGGCGCCGGCTCCGATCCCCGTGCGCTGCGGACCACTGCGGTACGGGTCCCCGGAGGCTGGCGCATCGACGGGCGCAAGTGGTTCATCACCGGGGCCAGCGGCGCCGACTTCGCCATCGTGATGGCCCGCACCGACGGCAGCCCCGGCGGCTCGGGCGGCGCCACCATGTTCCTCGTCGACGCCGGCAACCCGGGCATGCGCATCGTCCGGAACATCCACACGCTGGACGAGAGCCTCTTCGCCGGGCACAGCGAGGTCGTGTTCGAGGAGTGCGTGGTGGGCGAGGACCAGGTCCTCGGCCAGGTGCACCGGGGCTTCGAGAACGCCCAGGTCCGCCTCGGTCCCGCCCGCCTGACGCACTGCATGCGCTGGCTCGGCGCCGCGACCCGCGCCCGGGACGTCGCCCTGGAGCGTGCCGGGACCCGCGAGGCCTTCGGCTCGCTGCTGGGGGATCTCGGCATGGTGCAGCAGATGGTGGCCGACTCCGAGATCGACATCGAGGCGAGCCGCGCGCTGATCTGGCGTACCGCCTGGGAGTTGGACAACGGCACCGCGAGTGCCGCGCAGTTCTCCTCGGTGTCCAAGGTCTTCGTGGCGGAGGCGGTGGGCCGCATCGTCGACCGGGCGGTGCAGATCTGCGGCGCGCTGGGCATCTCGGCCGAGGACGCCCCGCTGGCGCGCCTGATCAGAGAGGTACGGCCGTTCCGCATTTACGACGGCCCGTCCGAGACCCATCGCTTCGCCATCGCGCGCCGCGCGGTGAAGCCGTACCGGCAGCCGCGTCCGGCCGGATCCGCCGGCTCCTGACGGGGCGTCGGCCTGTGCCGTCGCCTTAGTTTCTTGTCATTGACTACAGTCAAGCTTAGGGATACTAGGACGTCCTAGTAATTTACTAGGACGTCCTAGTAACCTGGCCCCCCACCCGTCGCCCGTCCCCACGGGCAGGCCGTCCGGAGAACACACCGTGAGCGATGGCACCAGCACACCGCAGCTCCACCAAGCGCAGCACCCGGTGCGCCTCGTCACCGCGTCCAGCCTCTTCGACGGCCATGACGCCTCGATCAACATCATGCGGCGCATCCTCCAGGCGCAGGGGGCCGAGGTCATCCACCTCGGCCACAACCGCTCGGTGGGCGAGGTCGTCGACGCCGCCCTGGAGGAGGACGTCCAGGGGGTGGCCGTCAGCTCCTACCAGGGCGGCCACGTCGAGTACTTCGAATACCTCGCCGAACTCCTCCGCGAACGCGGCGCCGGTCATGTGAAGGTCTTCGGCGGCGGGGGAGGAGTGATCGTCCCCGAGGAGATCCAGCGGCTCGCCGACGCCGGAGTGCGCATCTTCTCCCCGGAGGACGGGCAGCGCCTCGGCCTCACCGGCATGATCAACACCATCATCAGGGAGTGCGACTCGGCTCCCTGGCAGGATGCCCCCGCCCAGCTCACCGCCGTACTCGCCGGCGAACGCCCCGCGCTCGCCCGGCTGCTCAGCGCCCTGCAGACGGTCACCGTCCCGGACGAGGACCTTGACGCGCTCCGCCGCGCCGCGGCCGCCCGCTCCGTACCGGTCCTCGGCATCACCGGCACCGGCGGCGCGGGCAAGTCCTCCCTCACCGACGAACTCGTCCGGCGGCTGCGCGTCGACCAGCAGGACAAGCTGCGCGTGGCGGTCCTCGCCGTCGACCCGACCAGACGGCGCGGCGGCGGCGCCCTGCTCGGCGACCGGATCCGGATGAACAGCCTCGACGGCGACCGGGTCTTCTTCCGGTCCCTCGCCACCCGCGGCCACCACGAACTCCCCGAAGGCCTGACCGACTCCATCGCCGCCTGCAAGGCCGCCGGATACGACCTGGTGATCGTGGAGACCCCCGGCATCGGACAGGGCGACGCCGCCATCGCCCCGTACTCCGACGTCTCGCTGTACGTCATGACACCCGAGTTCGGCGCCGCCTCCCAGCTCGAGAAGATCGACATGCTGGACTTCGCCGACGTCGTCGCCATCAACAAGTTCGAACGGCGTGGCGCGGCGGACGCGATGCGCGACGTGGCCCGCCAACTGGTGCGCAACCGCGAGGCGTTCGCCTCCCGCCCCGAGGACATGCCGGTCTACGGCACCAGCGCCGCCACCTTCAACGACGACGGCGTCACCGCCCTGTACCAGCACCTGCTCGGCCTGCTCACCGAACACGGCCTCCCGGCCGGCCCCGGCACCCTTCCGGTGACCGACGTACGCCACTCCAGCGGCGCCGCGCAGATCGTGCCCACCACCCGGGTGCGCTACCTCGCCGAGATCGCCGAGACCGTACGCGGCTATCACGCCGACACCGCCACGCAGGCCGACGCCGCCCGACGCGTCCAGCGCCTGACCGCCGTACGCGACGAACTGACCGCAATCGAAGCACCCACCGCCGACGTCGAGAAACTGCTCGCCGACGCCGAGGACGGCCTCGACGCGTCCACGCGCCACCTGCTGGAGGAGTGGCCGGAGACCGTACAGGCGTACTCGGGCGAGGAACTGATCACCGTCACCCGCGGCCGGGAGCAGCGCACCGCTCTGGTCCGCGAGTCACTGTCCGGCAACCTCGTCCCCCGGGTGGCCCTGCCCCGCTACACGGACCACGGTGAACTGCTGCGCTTCCTGCGCGCGGAGAACCTGCCCGGCCGCTTCCCCTTCACCGCCGGCGTGTTCCCGTTCAAGCGCGAGGGTGAGGACCCGGCCCGGATGTTCGCCGGCGAGGGCGACCCCCAGCGCACCAACCGCCGCTTCCGCTATCTGTCCAAGGACAGCGAGGCCACCCGGCTGTCGACCGCCTTCGACTCGGTCACCCTCTACGGCCACGACCCGGCCCTGCGCCCCGACATCTACGGCAAGGTCGGCACCTCGGGCGTCTCCGTGGCCACCCTCGACGACATGAAGGCGCTCTACGCGGGCTTCGACCTCACGTCCCCCACCACCTCGGTCTCCATGACCATCAACGGCCCGGCCCCCACCGTCCTGGCCTTCTTCCTCAACACGGCCATCGACCAGCGGCTCGACGCCTTCACCGCCGAACACGGCCGCGAACCGAGCGCCGAGGAGAGCCGGGAGATCCGGTCCTACGTCCTGCAGAACACCCGGGGCACGGTCCAGGCCGACATCCTCAAGGAGGACCAGGGCCAGAACACCTGCCTGTTCTCCACCGAGTTCAGCCTGCGGATGATGGCCGACATCCAGGAGTGGTTCATCGAGCAGGGAGTGCGCAACTTCTACTCGGTGTCCATCTCCGGCTACCACATCGCCGAGGCCGGCGCGAACCCCATCAGCCAGCTCGCCTTCACCCTCACCAACGGCTTCACCTACGTCGAGGCGTACCTCGCCCGCGGCATGTCCGTCGACGACTTCGCGCCCAACCTGTCCTTCTTCTTCTCCAACGGCATGGACCCCGAGTACACCGTGCTCGGCCGGGTCGCCCGCCGCATCTGGGCGGTGGCCATGCGCGAGAAGTACGGGGCGGGGGAGCGCAGCCAGAAGCTCAAGTACCACGTCCAGACCTCGGGCCGCTCCCTGCACGCCCAGGAGATGGACTTCAACGACATCCGCACCACCCTGCAGGCGCTCATCGCGATCTACGACAACTGCAACAGCCTGCACACCAACGCCTACGACGAGGCCGTCACCACCCCCACCGAGGACTCCGTCCGCCGGGCCCTCGCCATCCAGCTCATCATCAACCGCGAGTGGGGCCTCGCGATGAACGAGAACCCGCTGCAGGGCTCGTACATCATCGACGAACTCACCGACCTCGTCGAAGAGGCCGTACTCACCGAGTTCGAGCGCATCAGCGAGCGCGGCGGAGTCCTCGGTGCCATGGAGACCGGCTACCAGCGCGGCCGCATCCAGGACGAGTCGATGCTCTACGAACAGCGCAAGCACGACGGCACGCTGCCGATCATCGGCGTCAACACCTTCCGCAAGCCCGGCGGTGACAGCGAGCACGGCGCGGTGGAACTGGCCCGCGCCACCGAGGGGGAGAAGCAGTCGCAGCTCGCCCGCGTCGAGGACTTCCGCGGACGTCATCGCGCCGAGGCGGAAGCCGCCATCACCGAACTCAAGCGTGCGGCCACCAGCGGCGAGAACGCCTTCGCCGTACTGATGGACGCCGCCCGGGTGTGCTCACTCCAGCAGATCACCGAGGCGTTCTTCGAAGTGGGCGGCGAGTACCGCCGCAACGTCTGAGCACGCCGGGCACACACGCCTGTCCACCCTCTTTCCGCTCCTTCGCCCCTCCGCTCCTTCATCTCTTCGTCCCAAGCAAAGGCCACCCGCATGGAAACTGTCTCGCGTCTCGGTGTCGTCGGCTGCGGTCTCATGGGCTCCGGCATCGCCGAGGTCGCCGCCCTCAGCGGCAGCGGCATCGACGTACTGGTCGCCGAGTCGTCCGCCGACGCCGCCGAGGCCGGCCGCCGACGCGTCGAGGCCTCCCTCGACCGTGGGCTGCGGCACGGCAAGATCACCGAGGCGGCACGGGACGGCGCACGCTCCCGCCTGACCTTCACCGACGACCTCAAAGCCATGGCCGACCGGCAGTTCGTGATCGAGGCCGTCGCCGAGAACCGTGACCTGAAAACCGGCGTCCTGAAAACCCTCGACCAGGTCGTCACGGACCCCGAAGCCATCCTGGCCACCAACACCTCGTCGATCCCCATCGTCGACCTGGCGGTGGCGACCCAGCGGCCCGCCCATGTCCTGGGCATCCACTTCTTCAACCCCGTACCCGTGCAGTCCCTGGTCGAGATCATCCCGGCCCTCACGACAAGTCCCGACACCCTGGCACGGGCCCGGGCCTTCGCCTCCGAAGCCCTGGGCAAGGAGGTCGTCGAGGCGACCGACCGCTCCGGCTTCGTGGTCAACGCACTCCTCGTGCCCTATCTGCTCGCCGCCGTCCGCATGGTCGAGGCCGGCTCCGCGACTGCGCAGGACATCGACCGAGGCATGGAACTGGGCTGCGCCCACCCCATGGGCCCCCTGCGCCTGCTCGACCTCATCGGTCTCGACACCGCACAGGCGGTGGCGGAGTCGATGTACGAGGAGTTCAAGGAACCGCTGTACGCGCCTCCCGCTCTCCTGCGCCGCATGGTCGCCGCCGGCCGCCTGGGCCGCAAGAGCGGCCACGGGTTCTATGACCACACCGCGCGCCAGTGAGGATGTAGACGGCGACGAGCAGACGGCAAGGGGTGAGGCGACTTGCCGCATCCTGAGGGCGGAGTGCCGGGGCCAAGTGCACTCCGCTGACCTCGTTGCGCGTCACGTTCAACCGCCTTCCGTCCTCTTTTGCCCTTGGTAGCCCGACGCGGCGCGCTGTCAGCGGTGGTTACGGACAACGCCCTGTCGGCTCCGTCCGCACCATGGGTGCCAACTCAGGTGCCGGTAACTCGGCGCGAGGCTACGCTCGTCACGACCCTGACCGGCAGGTGGGGAGAGGAGCGTCTGGTGCACCGACCTCTGCTCTACCTGGACGTGGACGGTCCGCTGAACCCCTTTGCGGCGAAGCCGGAGCGCCGTCCGGAAGGCTACACAACCCACCGGATGAAGCCCGAGGGCTGGATTGCTCAACACCCCGGCACACCACTGGCCCATGTGAAGCCTCTTCGGGTGTGGCTCAACCCTGATCACGGCCCTCGCCTTCTGCAACTCGGCGACACGTACGACCTGGTGTGGGCCACTACCTGGGGGACGGACGCGAACACCTTCATCGCACCCGTCCTCGGCCTTCCCGAACTGCCTGTCGTGGAGTGGCCGACGATGCACGACGCCGGGCCGCGCGGGACCTTCTGGAAGACCCGCCATCTCGTCGCCCACGCCGCCGGCCGCCCCTTCGCCTGGGTCGATGACGACCTGGGCCAGACCGACCGCGCCTACGTCTCCGCGTACCACGACGGTTTCGCGCTTCTCCACCATGTCGACGCTCGCCGGGGCCTGCTCGAAGCCGACTTCGCGGCGCTCGATGCCTTCGCCCGCTCTCCGCACTCCTCAGAGGCCTGACCGCCAGCAATCCGGAGGCATGTCCAGCGCGGCGGGCAGTCGGAGGTCACGCGCGGCCGTTGCCCGGAAAGACTCCAACGTTGAGCGAGTCCACATACGTTTCGTGGCGCACCAGGATCGCCGAGGCCGGCGCCGTGATGCACAGCGGTGGGTGCTCCCTCGCCGCCTGACCGCCGAAGCTGCCGTCTCCCGCGGGATCGGCGAGCGATCGCCGGCCGACACTTCACCGCATCACCACTCGGATCGTCCTACCGTGCATCACCACTCGGCTTGTCCTACCGTTCTGGGTCTGCTGTGGGGGTGTTCAGTTCGATTCGCCGTAGTGACGGCAGGAGCAGGGGCAGCAGCATGGCGGCCGCCATCACGGCGCCTCCGGTGACGGCCACCGCCGCCGCGCCGAACGCCGCGGCGAGGAGCGGGGCGGACAGCTGGCCGACGGGGATCGAGGCGAACGATCCGAACTCGTCGTAGGCGCTGACCCGGGAGCTCAGTCGTTCCGGAATGTGGATGTGCCAGACCGTCGACCACACGACGGTGAAGAACTCGGCGGCCAACCCGGCGGCGAATGCTGCCGTGGCCAGCCAGAAGGTGTTCGCACCGGTACCGAGGAGGATCAGCGGGACGGCGGCCAGGGTCATCGAGGACAAAGCCGGCACCATCGGCCGCCGTACCGTCAGCTTCACCATCACCATGGTGGCGAGCAGTGACCCGGCGCCGCGGGCGCTCAGCACCAGGCCCCAGCCGTCGGCGCCGATGGTGTCGTCGGCGATCACCGGGCCGAGGATCTGCCAGATGCCCATGTTGCCGACGTTGAAGACGGCGAAGGCCAGCGTCACCGACCAGATCCAGGGCTTGGAGCTGAAGTAGTCCCAGCCCTGCCGCAGTTCGCCCAGCATCGTCGGGCCGTCCTTGGCGCGGGGCGGCAGGCCGGGCAGCGAGATCCGGGCGAAGCAGACCGCTGCCAGGAGGAAGGACGCGGCGTCGGCGGCGATCGCCCAGCCGCCTCCGACGGAGACGGTCAGCAGACCGGCAACGGTCGGTCCGACCATCCGGGTGGTGTTCCTGGCGGAAGCCAGCAGGGAGTTGGCCTGCTGGATGCCGCGTCCGCTCGCCAACTGCGGGACGATGCCGCGCAACGCAGGGGTGGTCAGTGCCTGGAAGACGCCGTTGAAGGCGGACAACGGCAGCAGGAGCGCGGGGTGTTGGTGGGTGAGAAGGAGGACCGCCACGGCGGCCTGACTGATGCCGGCGCCCAGGCTGGAAAGCCGCAGTACGGTGTCGCGGCGATAGCGGTCGGCTATGCCGCCGCCGAGGATCATCGTCGCGATCATCGGGACCATGGAGGCGGTGAGGACCGCGGACAGCCATGCGGCGCTGTCGGCGACCTCCAGGACACCGAACGCCAGCGCGACGGGTGACATGGCGCTGCCGACCATGGAGATCGACCAGCCGGCGAGAAACCACCGGAAGGCGGGGGAGCGGAGCGGCTGCCCGGACGCCAGACTGGTCCTGGACGGTGGTGTCGCATCGTTTTGGGAGGGTGCGGGGTCCCGATTTCCCGGCGCATCTGCTTCAGGCACGAGGGGCGACGTTGCCAGCGCGCGCGGGATCCATCAAGCGGGTTTCGCCGTGGGGTTCGGCCGGTACTTCTCCGGGAACAGCGCGAGCACGAGTCCGGCACTGTGCCTCGATCAGGCCGCGAGAATGCTCAGGCATCTCGTCGCGCAGCCGTCTGGTGTGCCGCGCGGTGATCCCTGCGGCGACGCCACCACTCGGTCACCGAGCCGGTCTCGTCGCGCCGGTGAGGCGGTACCAGGAACTTCGGCCGGTTGAACCAGGTGATCGTGGCGTGCAGCATCAGCAACGGGAACGAGCCCAGGATGAAGGACGCGGTGACAAGGTCATGAACGGGCCCGGCGCCGAGGGCACCGATGATGCCCCCGGTCGTCATGCACACCAGCCACCCCGCGAGGGCGACGACGCCGCGTTCATGCCCCCTGACGACCGACGGGCTCTGCGAAAGCCGGTACGCCGGTATCTCGGGCGCCCGGTCGGAGTCGGTCCAGTGAAGCCACGCCGCCCACACGCAGATCATGCTCACCCCGACCAGGAGAACAAGCACGAAGATGCCGGAACTTGTGTCTGCCACAGCCCCTCCCGGGCGTGAGCACTGACGGAACGCCTCAGTATCCGCTCAGCCGTGCGAGGCCTGATCGATCGGGGTCGGCTGCGCCCGCTCGGAGGGTCTCCCGGCAATGGGGGAGACGTGGGTCACAAGCGTCCGTGTCACAGGGCGTCGGGCTGTCTCGTCTCAGGGGATGTAGCCACTGACGACCACGGAGGAGCACACCATGGACGCGCGACTGAACTACTTCGCCAGCCCGATTGCCGGCAAGGCCCTCAAGTACTTCATGTCGGCGGGCAAGGCGCTCAAGGAATCGCCGCTGCCGGCTGCGACACAGGAGCTGGTGGCGCTTCGCGTGAGTCAGATCAACGGCTGCGCCGCCTGCATCGACATGCACACCAAGGAGGCCGTCGCTGCCGGGGAGGACCCGGTGCGGCTGAACCTGGTGGTGGCGTGGCGGGAGGCCACGGTCTTCACCGAGGCCGAACGTGTCGCGCTGGAGCTGGCGGAGCAGGGGACCCGGGTCGCGGACGCGGCCGTCGGGGTCAGCGACGAAGTCTGGGCGCGTGCCGCCGAGCACTACGACGAGGAGCAGCTCACCGCCCTGGTGATCCTGGTGTCCTTCATGAACACGGTGAACCGGCTGAACATCATCACGCAGCAGCCGGCTGGCGACTACAAGGCCGGGCAGTTCCACTGAACGAGCGTCGGCAACCGGCCCGGGCCCGGCGTGGGCTCCGGGCCCTCGGCACGGGGCCTTGCCCTGCGCCGCCGGTGGAACGGATGATCACCGGAAAAAAGCCCGCGCGGACCGTCGGGCGGGAGGACTGCGAGGGGGAGACGGCGTGAGCAAGGTCGAGGAGTTCGAGGAGCTGCGGCCGCTGCTGTTCTCGATCGCCTACCGGATTCTGGGCAGCGTGGGTGAGGCCGAGGACGCGGTCCAGGAGACCTGGCTGCGCTTCGACGGCTCGGCGACCCGGCCCACGTCGACCAAGGCTTTCCTGTCCGCCACGGTGACGCGGATCTCGATCGACGTGCTGCGCTCCGCACGGGTGAGGCGGGAGGAGTACGTCGGGCCGTGGTTCCCCGAGCCGCTGCTCACCGATCCCTATCAGGATCCGGCACGCTCGGCGGAGCTGGCCGAGTCGGTGTCGATGGCGGCGCTGCTGCTCCTGGAGCGGCTCAGCCCGCTGGAACGGTCGGTGTTCGTGCTGCGGGAGGTGTTCGGTTTTGGCTTCGACGAGATCGCCTCGGCGGTGGGGCGGTCGGAGGCGGCGTGCCGGCAGCTGCTCGTACGCGCGCGGAAGCACATGCAGGCCGGACGGCCACGCTTCGAAGCGAACCGTCAGGAGCGGCATGAGCTGGCGACGCGGTTCGTCGACGCCCTCCGCGAAGGCGACGTGGCCGGCCTGCGGGACCTGCTCGCCGCCGACGTGTCGATGGTCGGGGACGCCGGCGGCAAGGCCCCGCAACTGGCCAAGGCCGTCATCGGCGCCCAGAACGTGGCCCGGCTGCTCGCTTCCGTCATCCCCTGGATGGCCCGGGTCGACGTGACCTTCGAACCGCACGAGGTCAACGGCCAGCCCGGAGCGATCTTCCGCGACCGGGACGGCAAGGTGCTCACCATCCTGGTCCTCGATGTACTCGACGGGCGGATCCAGACCATCCGCTCGGTGCTCAACCCCGACAAGCTCGACCACCTCGGGCCGGTCGCCGACGCGTGGGCTGTCGACCGCGAGGCGAAGCGGGCCCGACAGCGGTCGAGGTGACCTCGGGACCCGGCGTGGGTCGGTTCGTTCACCGTCGGCTCATGTCAGCCGCCCCGGGGGCGCACTCACGTCCTCGCCGGCACCGGCCGCCTGAGCAGGTAGAGGGCCGCGATCGAGACCAGGACGGCCATACACGCGATGAACACCAGCCCGGCGCCCTCCAGGCCGATCGGACCTGTCAGTACTCCCACACCGATCACCGGCACCGAGATACCCGCGTAGGCCACCACGAACAGCGTCGAGATCACTGCCGCCCGACGGTCCTCGGGAGACGCCTGCGCGACTGCGGACAGCGCACCGCGAAACGCCAAGCCCTGGCCCGCCCCGCCGACGACCGCGCTGAGCACCACCAGCGGCAGCAGGTCCCACCGCAGCGCACCGGCGAGCAGTGCCAGCCCGGCGAAGAGCCCGGCGCAGCCCAGTGGCAGCGATCGCCCCAACCCGATGCGGCCGACGGCCACCTGCCCGGCCGTCGAGGAGAAGAAGGCCAGGGCGACGACCAACCCGCTCACGGCATGGTTGTGCACGTTCAGGGACTCCGCAAGGAACGCTGGGCTGACCGACGTGAACACTCCGAACAACGCGAAGCCCACGAAAGAGGCGATCGCCGCCGGCCCGAACACCGGCCGCACCTCCGCGGGCAGACCGGGCCGTTGCGGCCGTACGGTGCTCAGCGGCCGGCGCTCCCGCACGGTCTCCGGAAGCCGCAGCAGGACGGCGGCCGAGCAGGCCACCAGGGCCAGGTGTACGGCGAACGGCAGATGCAGCGGCCAGGCGGCGTACTGAGCGAGCACTCCGGCGAGCAGTGGACCGCAGCCGAGCCCGCCCATGTTGGCGGCGGTCGCCACGAACGTGGCCCGGGAGGCGCCTGCGTACGGTGCCAACTCCATCACGTACGCCGTGGCAGCCCCGGTGAACAGGCCGGCAGACAGGCCCGACAGCAGTCGACCCGCGTACAGCCAGCCCAGCCCCGCTGCGCACAGGAAGCAGACGGCACTCGCCGCCGCGAATCCCAGGCCCCACAGCAGCACAGGCCGTCTGCCCATGGCGTCCGAGGCGTTGCCCGCCAGCAGGAGCACGCCGATGACCCCGAAGGCGTACACGGCGTACACGACGGTCACCGTCAGCTCGGAGAAGCCGAACTTCTCCTGGTACAGGCCGTAAAGGGGCGTCGGCAGCGTGGTGCCGGCCATGCACACGGCGAACACCGCCCCGCCGAGCAGACACTGGCGCCACCCTCGGCGATCACCATCCATGCCGCCGACCGTAACCCCGCAGGCCGTACCGATCCGGCCAGGCGTGCCCGGCGAGCCGCCAGTACGGGCGCGTCGAAGGGGACCGACCCCACCGCCGACCGGCCGGCGTCAGAGGTCCTTGGCGGGCCAGTCCAGCAGGCGAGCACCGATGACCGCTGTCTGGAGCATGTAACGGTGGGCGGGGTCGGCGGGGTTGGCGCCGGTGAGTTTGCGGATGCGTTCCAGGCGGTACGTCAGCGCGCGCACGCTGAGGGTGAGGCGGCGGGCGGCCTCGGCGGCCACGCAGCCGGAGTCGAAGTACGCCGTGAGCGTGTCGAGGAGGGGCTGGGCGCCGCCGCGAGCCGCGGTGAGCGGGCCCAGAGTGTCCACGACCAGGTCGGCCATGGCCTGCCGGTCACGGGTGAGGACGGGGTAGACAAGCAGGTCGGCGGCGCGCAGGACCGGGTCGTCGAGGTCGAGGCGCTCGGCCAGTTCGAGGGCGTTGAGTGCCTCCTCGTAGGAGTGGACGACGCCGCCGGGGCCGGGCTGGGGGCGGCCGAGTGCGACCCGGCCGCCGCCGGTGGCGGCGTGCGCCTGCTTGGCGAAGTAGGTGAGGATTTCGTCGTGGTGACCCGGGGCGATGCACAGCAGGCGGCCGTCCTTGGTGGTGAGCAGGACGTTGCGGTCACCGAAGCGGGCGATGAGGGTGCGTTCCACCTGCCGGGGCACGGGGTCGCCCTCGTCGTAGGCTGTCGGGCCCTGCGCGACGGCGACGGCGTGGGCGTGGGAGAAACGAAGCCCGAAGCGCTCCGCGCGTTCGGCGAGGCGGCCCAGATCGCTGCGGCCGTAGAGGAGATCGTCGATGAACTCGCGGCGGGCGGCCTCCTCTTGACGCACGGCGAGGCGCTGGGCGCGTTCGTATCCCTCGGCGAAGGCGTCGATGATCTGCTGCACGGCGGCGAGCGCGCCGTCGGCCGAGCCCGACGTGCTCGGCCAGGCCGTGCGAGCGGCGGTCAGGTGCACGCTGACCAGGGTGCGCAGCCCGTGGCCGGCCTCCGCGGCCTGTTCCCCCAGGGCGCGGCGGGAGGCGATCTCGTCACGGGTGAGGCGCCGACCGGTAGCCGCCACGCCGGCCAGAATGCGGTCGTAGCCCTCGAGATACCGCTCGGGAATCTCCCCGTCCACCACGTCGTCCCCCCGGATTCTTTGACGCGCCGGTGACGATTTATTGACTGCGACCGGCATACAGACCCTATGGAACACTGCCGGGATCCGGCAATGCGTTGCCGGGATCCGATCGTGCAACATGGTCCGCGGGGAGCACGGATGATTCCCGGTGCCGGACACCGGCAGGTGCCGGCACCGGGAATCGAGCCCGGGAAGAGCTGCGCGAGGACACCGTTGAAGGCGAGCTCGAGCACCGGCAGGACGAGGCCTGTGATGCCGAGACCCAGAGCTGGAGTCAGGCCGCCCCCCCGCGGTCGTTGCCGACACGCCATAGGGATGCCCTCGTGCCGACTGCAGCGGTCATTGCCAGATTCCGGCAGCCATTACCCGCTTTTTCCTGCCTGACCTGCGCGTCTGCGGACCGCGTCCCAAGTCGTGGCCGGTGGCCGCGAAGTTCGGCCTGGCCCTGCGGGTGTGGGGTACGGGGTGCGCACCAGGCGGTTCGGGGGGGGCGGTGTGCAGCCGGGGTGCGGCTCGGGTCGATGGCGTAGGAGCCGATCGCCGTGTCCCCAGGCCGCCGCCGGCACTTGATCGAGCCCGCCACCACGGTCCTGCTGGGCCTGTGCCTCACGGCTGGGTGGTAGACCGGCCGGTCCCTCACCCTGGGCTTCGAAACGACGCGCCCGCGGCGCAGCGACCCCAGCCGCAGGCGGCCGCGCGCACAGCCGCCGTGCCCGGCGGTGACCGATCGGCAGCCGACACGGCGCCCCCGGGCGACGGTTCCCTTCGACGAGTCGCCGGGGAGGACAGGTGGCGACTCCCGCGACGTGCGCGGCGGCGTTCATGCTGGGCAGCACACCGGTTTCCCGTCCCGCACGGACCCGCTCCGCGACGCCCCGGCCAAGGACTGACCGCGAGCGCTCGCGGCGCCTTGCCGCCGATTTCAGGCGCGGACGGCCCTGACGGCGCGGTCGGCACGATCGGCTGTACATCCCCGTGACGTCACCCGTTCACGACCGCGGGGCGTTGCCCATCTCGACGGCGAAGACCATCGGGTCGCTGTCGTAGCCGCGGACCATCTCGTGGAACTCCCACCGGCCGGAGGCGTCCTTGGCGAACTCCGCGACCGTCGTGGCGGTGGATCCGGCGACCCCCGCGAAGTCGTCCTTCAGGAGTTCCGCATAGCCGTCGAGGACCAGAACTCCCGCATTCGATATGTCGCCGAACGTCTTCGGGCCGCTGTTCTGGTGGATGGCCACCCCCACGACCACCCGGGCGAAGGAGGGCGCCAGGCGATCGAACTCCAGCGTCATCGCCTCCACGAAGCCGAAGCCCTGGCCGGTCTGGCTGTGCCGGCTCATGTTGATCGTGCCGTCCGGTGAGCGGCTGTCGAAGTGGACGACGTACACCGGCTGTCCGTAGGGATCGTCCGACGAGTACGTCGCGGCGATGATGTCGAGATGATGAGGCGGCTGGTTCCAGGCGCTCGGGTCCCACTTGAGTTTCACTTCGGCCTTGCCGAGTCCCCTGCTGACGCTGCCCACGGGCCGCTTCCTCTCTCGCGCTTCGCCACCACGGGACGATTTCCCCCCGCACTGTCAAGCAAGTATGGGTCCTGGCCAGCCCGTTGCAGCCCCCTGATCCCGTTTCACGCGCATGCAGTCGCGGTCTCACCCGGCCATGAGCCGGAGAGGAATCCGTCGTGGGTACGCCCGCGAGAACGCACGGCGTAACCGTCTCGCGCCGACGGCACCTCACACCGGGACGCCGAGCCTGCTGGGAGGCGACTGCGCCGACGCCGCGGACGCAGAGCAGCCGATCGGACGACTGCCTGTGCCTACGCCGTTCCGCCAGGGCCCGTACCGGTCGGCACTCTCGGACGGCTCTCGAGGACCTCGCCAGGCGCCCCTGTCGGGTCAGGCGGAATGAGGAACTCGAGCTCGGGACGGTCCCACACCACGGCGGGTGGATTCGCGGACGCGGTCCCGGTGCGCACCGCACCGACGCTGCGGTAGAAGCCCTCGGCGGGAGGATGCGACACCACCCGGACGTGATCGAGCCCGGCGGCGCGGGCCTGGGCCTTCATGTGCGCGACGAGCAGCCGTCCGATGCCACGTCCCTGTACTCCGTCGGCGACGAACATCAGGTCGAGCTCCGGCGGGACGAGGACGAGCGCGTAGAAGCCGAGGACACGGCTTTCGTGCTCATCGGCGGCGACCGCTACGAACACACGGTGGGTCTCGATGTAGTCGGGACCGACCCGGTAGTCCGCCACCATGGCCGCGTACTGCCCTTCATAGGCACGCGAGCCACGCACGAGGCGCGTGAGCCGTTTGGCGTCCCGCGCGACGGCCCGCCGTATCGTGGTCGGCCCGCTCCCAGGCGTAACGCTCGACTTCATTAGGGGAGTATTACGTACCGGGGAACGGTTTCACGCACCGGGTCCGGCTCAGGCAGATCCGCCGTGGGACAGTCCTGTGCCCTTGGTCCGGCAGCGGCTCTGTCACCCGGGTCTGCGGACCCACTGCGGTTCGACCTGTTCCCACGTCCGTTCCCGCTGGTCGTCGCGTTGCGTCGCCTCGCCTCGCCCGTCGAGCCGCGACCGTGCGCGGCGGCCGGCGGCCTACGCCACGGCGCCGTGACGGGCACGGCGGCGGTACCCGCGCAGCCGGCGAATACGGTGGCCTGGTGGGCGGCGGTCCGGGGCTGCGGCGTGAGGGTTCCCTGGGAGTCCGTCCACACCTGGACCGTCGCTCTCGCCTCGTGACCGGCGTTCATCAAGGCCTTGCCCGTGTGCGTCGAGCCGTCCGCAGTGGTCCAGCGGACCATGGCCCTGACCCGCTCGCAGCCGGTTCCCGCCGCTGCCGTCATGACTGCCGGAGTGTTCTCGGGCAGCCCGGCCCTGACAGCGACGCCGCGGGCTGGTGACAGTGGACGGGCCGGCGGTAGGCGACGACGGTGAGCAACCAGTGGGAGCGGATGTACGCCATCAGCCCGCCTCTGCCGGTCTCCCGGCCACCGAACTCCGCCCAGCACCGGCTACCTGCCAAGGCCTCTGCACCGCCCACAGGACGCTGCACGGGCCGGTGCCTGACGCCGGCACGGCACCCCAGGCGGGCATGCCGGCGCATCACGCGATCGAGTCACGCTCAGCCCCAGGTCTCGCCGATGGTCGCGTTGGACCAGGCGCAACCGGATCCGCACATCGCGCGTCAGCAGGCCTCGACGAGCAGGCCTGCCAGGCGGGTTCCGTCATCCGCCACTCCGTCACCACCTCGGCGTCGTCCGCGGGCCGTCGCGGCGCGACCAACGGGACATCGGGCCGGTCCAGGCTGAGCAGGGGCGTCCGCACCTCCCTGGCAGAGCCTGGCGCGACACCGGCGGAGGGGCGCTTGGCCCCGGCCGGCTTGTCGAGGAGCCCTCGACGTCAACCTGTGAGCGGTCGTATCGCCGGTACGAGAACTGCCCGTCTCACGCGACCCGCCACGAAGCCGCGATGCGGTCCGGGCGGACCTTGCGCCACGAAGTCCCGGAAGTCGTCCAGGACAGCGTGGTGCAGACGCGGTCGCAGTCAGGACCAGGCGGAGCACCGACCGCCTGCGCGGATCGGCGAAGTGGACTCAGGCGTCGGCTTTGGCGGACTGCTTCTCACCCTGCGGCGAAGACGCCTGCTCCGCCGCGTCGGGTGCGGTGTAGTACACGGATGCGCCCTGCTTGCTGCGCTGCGCCTGGGTCCTGGCGACCAGTCCTTCGAGGGTGGTACGCACCACGGTCGTCTTGATGTTGCGGTCGGGATGGGCCTGTCCGAGGGCCGTGGCGATCTCGGCCGCCGAGCGGGGTTCGCTCTGCTCGGAGAGGTGACTGCGGACCAGGTCGACCAGCGTCGGCTGGGCGGTCTTGGCTGCTTCGGCGGTGTCTGCGCGCTTCTCGGCGGCCGGCTTGTCCGTCGCGGCGGGGCGAGGCTTGGAGGCGGTCTTCGTCGTCCGGGCGCGCTTGCTCGGGCCGGACTTGGCGGCAGCCTTCTTGGCGGCAGTCTTCTTGCGGGGAGCGGGCACCGTGACACTGTCCGACGGGGCCAGAGGCTTGGCGGAAGCCGACTCCGTGCCGATGGCCTGCTGGATGTTGACCAGCACCTGGTGATCGCGCTGCAGGGCTGCCAACTGCTCCTGCAGGGCGGCGACCTCCGCGCCGACACGTTCCTGCTCCTTGGTGTTGCGCTCGAGGTCGGCACTCACCTGAGCGGTGTACTGCGATGTCAGTTCGGTAGCGGAAGCGTTCTCAGACATGGGACGCACAACCTTTCCTCGACCAGAGGCCGAAGTCGACGGGCCTGACACAAGTGTGTGCTGTTGTCCTGGGCGGATGTCTGCGGACGGCAGTCATACCCCATGCACAGTGCCCTGCCGTAGCGATAGTACGGACAACCGGAAGAGGTGTGTCATCCCTTGAAGCGTCTGAGTCGAGTTCACCCCTCGGAGTGGGCCGCGCAAAGCCTGCGGGCAGTGAGCCCGGGATGCTTATGAAGGACGGTCCGAGCTTGTGCCGTTGGCTCCCAACCGCCTTATGGACAAGGGGTGTTGACGGGTGGCATTGCTCGGTGGCGGATGCAGGCATGGTGTCGCGCGGGCACCTGGACGGGGGGCGGCAGCAGATTCGTGAATTGACACGTATGTGCGTGCGGACGGAACCTCGGTACGGGCGCATGACCGATGGACGCCGGGAGCAGGCCGGGAGACGGCCGTGTCGGCCGTGGTCGGGTTGAGCGACGTCCGCCGTGTCCGGACCACCCACCGCCGGCACAACCGCCCACGCCGACACCCCTGAATCCGTCCGAGTCGCGCAGCTGCTACTTGAAGGCTGTGATGTTGCGGGCAGCCCACTCGGCGAAGGTGCGGGGCGGGCGGCCGAGAATCCGCTCGACGTCGGGGCTCACCCGCTGCTCCGCGGCTTTCGGCTTGCCCAGGATGTCGAGTGTGGCTTCCACGGCCGGCTCGGGCATGAACCGCAGCATCTGGGCCCGAGCCTCTGCTCGGCTCTGCTCGACGAACCGCACCGGTTCACCCAGCGCCTCGGCGATTGCCGAGGTCTGTTGACGAGGTGAGACCGGTGCCGGCCCGGTCAGTTCGTAAGTCCCGCCGACATGGCCGCCGTCCAGCAACGTCATGGCGGCGACCTCGGCGATGTCGGCCGGGTCGATGGTCGGCAGCGCGACATCGCCGAACGGTGCGGAGACCACCCGTCTGGTGCGGACCGTCTCGGCCCACTGCAACGTGTTGGAGTCGAAGCCTCCCGGCCGCAGCAGGGTCCATTCCAGATCCGACTGAGTAACGGCGTCCTCAAGCATCGAAGGGTGGCTTCCCGTGGCGACACCCTGGGAGGACAGCAGGACAACTCGCCGGATCCCTTGGGCCCGCGCGACCTCGAGGACGGCGCTGACACTGCCACCGGCGGATACGAAGTCGCCCGAGGTCAGCAGGAACAGCGCGTCAGCACCGGTGAGAGCGGGCGCGAGGCTGTCCGGCTCGGCCAGGTCGGCCTGACGGTGCCGTACGCCCGCCGGCAGGTCCCGCGCGGTGATTCCTCGCGACACCGCGGTCACCTGTTCACCAGTGGCTACGAGCGCCCGCACCAGGGGCCCTCCGACGTTGCCCGTGGCTCCAGTCACCACAATCATGTTCGCTCCCGTTGCCGGTTCTTCTGTGGACACACGGAAGCTACCAACGCGGGGATAGTAGGTACCTACAGGAAAGTAATGGAGAGAAGGGCTCACTGTGACCCACAACACGACTCCGGCGGCTCGCATCGACGGTGCCGACGTAGCCCCCGAGCAGGCCTGCCCGATCGCCCCAGTGGTCGACATCGTCTTCAGCCGGTGGACCACGCCGATCCTGTGGGCGCTCCATACGTACGGGCGGCATCGCTTCGTGGAGTTGGAACGCCGTGTCACCACCATCACTCCCAAGGTGCTGACCGACCGGCTACGGCAGTTGGAACGCGACGGGCTTGTCGTGCGCACCTACCACCCCGAGGTTCCACCGCGGGTGGAGTACGAGATCAGCGAACTGGGACGCAGCCTGGCCCCGCTGTTCGCGGCACTCTCCGACTGGTCGGTCAACCTGGGCGAGGTGGAGCAGGCCCGGCAGGTGTACGACGCCAAGGAACGGCCCCGCGGCCGCCGCAGCTGACAGTGGTGGGGAGTGCATGCGCGGCGACAACTCACCTGCCCCGCATGCGACGTTACCGAAGCCATCGCCGAGAGCCGGCCGCAGGCGCGACGACCCATCCAGGGGCCGACCCAGCCAAGGGCTACGCACCCGCGGAACGACGAGAAGACCCCGCCCTTACGATGGACCGATGGCCTCGATCAAGCAGTTTCCAAGTCACCTTCGACTGCGCGGAACCTGAGCGCGTCGCTCGTTTCTGGTGCGAGGTGTTGGGGTACGTCGTACCGCCGCCACCGGAGGGGTTCGCCACTTGGGAAGATTTCGATCGCGCACTGCCGCCTGAGCGTCAGGGTTCGGCGTTCGCGTGCATTGATCCCTCAGGTGTGGGCCCGCGACTGTTCTTCCAGCGCGTTCCCGAAGGCAAGGTCGTCAAGAATCGGTTGCATCTTGACGTGCGGGTCGGCACCGGGCTCGTGGGGGAAGAGCGCCTCGCCGCACTCGAGGCCGAATGCGCACGACTGGTGCCGCTCGGCGCGGTCCGCGTACAACTACTGCGTGCCGATGGAGTCAACGAGTCGTGCCTCGTGATGCAGGACATCGAGGGCAACGAGTTCTGTCTCGACTGAGGGGCCGCGAACGTGGACTGCCGCCTACCGGCATGTGTACACGGGAGGGTCGAGCCGCACCGGGGCCCGGGTCAACCGCTGGACGCCAAGTTCAACTTGGTCCTCTGTCTGACAACCGGCCAGGTCACCCAGGCTTTTGGACCTGAACTCACTCCCTGAGCGCATGGCGCGTTCGCGTGCCCGGCCCCCTTGGCGGGCGGGCGGTCGTAGGCCGGCGGGTGTTCGCTGTCCTGTGCCTGACGGCGGGCTGTGCCGTCGGCATGAACGGCGCGAAGGTGGCCGACTACCGGGTCGGCGAGGCGGCCGGGCCGAGGCGATGGCGGCCGAGAGGTATCTGAGGCGCAGCTACGCCGAGCAGGTGCTGAACGCCGCCACGGGCGGCCCTCAACGACGGAGCCGCCGAGGCGGCGGTGCGAGAGCCGACCGCGCGGATGGAGCGGATGCCGGAGGTCGCGGCGCGGCGGAGCCGGTTCGGCGCCGGCCGGCTGACGACGATCGGAGATCAGGGCTCACCCGAGGACCGTGCAGGCTCGGTACGCGCAAGCAACAGTCCGGCGCACGACTGACTCGCCATCTAGTGTCGGCGGCATGACCGAAAACTCCCTGCGCTCCGTCACCATCGAGCGAACCAGCACCGGCCACTTCACCGCGACGAACGCTCGCGGTGGCACGATCAGCTTCGGCACCGGTTCCGATTCCCACGCGGACGCCGAGTTCACCCCGGTCGAGCTGTTGCTCGCCGCGCTCGGAGGCTGCACTGCGGTGGACGTCGATGTGGCCACCAGCCGGCACGCGGAGCCCATCAGGTTCTCCGTCGGGGTGACCGGCAACAAGATCAGTGACGAGTCGGGCAACCGGCTGACCGACCTCGCGGTCACCTTCTCCGTCGCCTTCTCGGACGTCGACGGCGCGGAGCGGGCCCGAGCGATCCTCCCTCGGGCGGTCAAGACGTCCCACGACCGGCTCTGCACGGTCAGCCGCACGGTGGAGATCGGCACGCCCGTCACCGCGACGGTCGAGGACGCCTGACGTCAGCCAAGGTCGCGTGCCGCCGCCGGATGCGCTGTACGGCGAACCGGGACAGGTGGGACGTGCGCGCGACGGCCGGGCGGGATCCTCGCCGCGTGCCCGCGGAGGGCGGGAGGGCGGGAGATGGTGGTCCCGCATACCGCAGATGCTTGCGCCCCGAGGCATCTGAGGGCCTGGGCCTGAAGACCGCGGCCGACCTCTCGGCCCCGTCCCGCGTCCGTGACGGCGACGTGGAGGCGACCGGCACCGGGACCGACGTTCGCGAGTGGGCGCGAGTGGGCGCCAGTGGGCGCCGGTGGCCGCCGGCGCGTCCGGTGCGTCCGGCGCGCTCGAGCCCGGCACGACCAAGGTCGTAGCGACGGCGGTGCCGGCGGTCCTGAGCCAGCCGCGCCGGCCGGTCTTTCGTCGGCGAGGTCGGCGTCGGGGCCGGGGCTCAGGTGCGGACGCCGTGTGCGTAGCGTGCCCGCGCGCCCCGGCGGCGAGGAGGTGCCCTTCGCGGGCCCGCGGCCGCTCCGGGCCGCGTCTCGTGTGGGCCGTCCGCCGCGTGGTCCTCGCCATGGCGCCGGGCCCTTCGCACCCACCGCTCCCGGCCCGCCGCCCCCGAGCGCCGGGCCCTCTCGCATACCTGCACCGTGACGAGGAAAGATGGGACGTCGAGCGTCGGAGCAAGCCATGCGGAGGAACGGACATGCAGCATGAACGAGCGGGTCAGCCGGCCGGTCCGGAGGACCTCGTCGACATCGCGCGGCTGGTCACCGCGTACTACTCGCTGCACCCTGATCCGGCCGATCCGGCGCAGCGGGTGGCGTTCGGTACGTCGGGCCACCGCGGGTCTTCCCTGAACACGGCGTTCAACGAGGACCACATCGCCGCGACCAGCCAGGCCATCTGCGAGTACCGCAGCGCGCAGGGCACCGACGGGCCCCTCTTCCTCGGGGCCGACACCCACGCCCTGTCCGAGCCCGCCCGGGTCACCGCGCTGGAGGTGTTCGCCGCCAACGACGTGACCGTGCTCATCGATGTCACCGACGGCTACACGCCCACCCCCGCCGTCTCGCACGCCATCCTCACCCACAACCGCGGCCGCTCCACGGGCCTGGCGGACGGCGTGGTCGTCACCCCCTCGCACAACCCGCCCGCCGACGGCGGCTTCAAGTACAACCCGCCCAGCGGGGGCCCCGCGGGCTCTGAGGCGACCTCCTGGATCCAGGACCGTGCCAACGAGATCATCGCGGCGGGACTGAAGGACATACACCGGATCCCGTACGCCCGGGCTGTCAGTGCTCCCGGCACCGGCCGCTACGACTTCCTCGGCAGCTACGTCGCCGACCTGCCCGCCGTCCTGGACCTGGACGCGATCCGGTCCGCCGGAGTCCGGATCGGCGCCGACCCGCTCGGCGGGGCCTCCGTCGCCTACTGGGGCCGGATCGCCGAGGAGCACCGGCTCGACCTGACCGTGGTCAACCCGCTCGCCGACCCCACCTGGCGCTTCATGACGCTGGACTGGGACGGCAAGATCCGCATGGACTGCTCGTCGCCGTACGCGATGGCCTCCCTCATCGAGCAGCGCGACCGCTTCCAGATCGCCACGGGCAACGACGCCGACGCCGACCGGCACGGCATCGTCACTCCGGACGCGGGCCTGATGAATCCCAACCACTACCTGGCCGCCGCCATCGCCTACCTGTACGCCCACCGCGAGCAGTGGCCCGACCACACGGGCATCGGCAAGACCCTGGTGTCGTCCTCCATGATCGACCGTGTCGCGGCCGATCTCGGCCGGCGCCTCGTCGAGGTGCCCGTCGGCTTCAAGTGGTTCGTGGACGGCCTGGTCGACGGCTCGCTCGGGTTCGGCGGCGAGGAGTCGGCCGGCGCGTCCTTCCTGCGCCGCGACGGCTCGGTGTGGACCACCGACAAGGACGGCATCATCCTGGCGCTGCTCGCCTCCGAGATCACCGCCGTCACCGGGAAGACCCCCTCGGAGCACTACGCCGCCCTCACGGCCCGCTTCGGCGACCCCGCCTACGCCCGCATCGACGCCCCGGCGACCCGCGAGGAGAAGGCGCTGCTCGCCAAGCTCTCGCCCGCGCAGGTCACCGCGGACACCCTGGCCGGCGAGGCGGTCACCGGCGTCCTCACCGAGGCCCCCGGCAACGGGGCGGCCATCGGCGGCATCAAGGTGACCACCGAGAACGCGTGGTTCGCCGCCCGCCCCTCGGGCACCGAGGACGTCTACAAGATCTACGCCGAGTCGTTCCAGGGACCCGACCACCTGCGCCGGGTCCAGGAGGAGGCCAAGGACGTGGTGATGGCGGCCCTCGGCGGCTGACGGCCTTGACGCGGGCGGGACGCGGGCGACGGCGAAGCGGGACGCGCCGGCGCCCCGCCCAGCGTCAGTCACGTATGCCGACCCTCCGCAGCCCCAGGTGCGCGCAGCGGGGCAACGGGCGGTGAGAGCGGGCTCGGGGCCGCGGACGTGCGTGTCTGTGAGCGGCCCCGAGCGGGACCCGGACAGCACCACCAGGCGGCGGACTTCTGCTGGGGCGTCCGCCGGGGGCGTGAGAGGTTCTGTGGTCAGGGCCGGGGGTGCGGGCACGTGCACCATCCGGCAGGCGGGTCCCTGAATGTCGGTACCGCACGGGTGGGGACGCCCGAGCGCAGTCGGCGACGGGCCCACGTGTGCCCGTCGCCGTCAGGCCTCGCCGACGGCCCACGTGTGCCCGTCGCCGAGGCCTGATTCTGCCGTGGAGCGGCCCGCCGACCGGACCGTGCGTCGGCCACGGAGCACAAGCGTGGCCCGGCGCACGGCATCTCACTTCCAGTCGTATGCGTATGCCGCGACCCAGGTGACGTCGAGCTGCGCGCTGCTGCCTGGAGCCGCGCCGGGCCCCTGCAGAGCGCTTTCGTTCTGCAGCACCCAGGACAGAGGGTGAGCCGGCACGTTGCGGGTGTCGTGCCCTGTCTGCCGACCGTCGACGAAGAACCGCACGTTGCCGGGTGTCCATTCGGTGGACACGGTGTGCCACTCGGTCCAGTCGTCGCTTCCCGGGAAGTAGCCCTGCTCGCCGCCACCGCACGGATGGTGAAAGGCGGTGAGGGGGCCGGTCCATTCGCCTTCGGGGTGGTCCATCTCGCAGCCCCGACCGTAGTGGAGCCAGGCGGACTTGTAGCCCGGAGCCAGTGTCGTCACCTTGATGCGGGCGCTGTACTTGCCGTACTTCATCTGCATGACCGCACGCGGCACCACCGCCGCGGCATGCACCGGGCCTCCGTTGCCGGGTCGCCACATGCGTATGAACATCCTCCCGTCGCCGTTCGCCGCAGGGCCGACGCTCACGGTGTCCTCCGGGTGGTAGACACCCACCACATCCCGGCCCCGGCTGTTGGCCGTGTCACGCCAACCGGTCGGATAGGCCCACCAGTTGTCGCGGTACTTCCCGCTCAGTCCGCCGCAGTAGGCAGCGGACGTGTCGACGTAGTGATCGCAGTTGCTGAAGGCGCCCAGCGGCACCCGGTCGCCGTTGAAGTCCTCCGCGAGGACCTGCCAGAAGGGGCCGCAGTCACCGCGGGGCAGACTCGCGCCCGTACTGCGGCAGGCATCGGCCGCAGCGGGCGCCGCGTCGGCCCGGGGAAGGCCCAGGACTGCGGCCATGAGCATGAGCCCCACGGACATCAACAGAATTCGCTTGCTGTGAGGGTGTGGCGCTGCGTGTGAACCCATCCAAGGCTCCCTCGAGGTTCAGCTGCCGGCCGTCGTCCGTCCTCCCCGCAAGGGGCTCCGGAGAAGGGCCCGGAACCGCGCGGGGGCTGTACTCCGCGAAGGAGCATCCTCGCCCGCGGGCCCGTGCGGCGCCACCCTGTGAACGAGCCGTGAACCGGACGGCCTTGGTCCACCGTCGCCGGCTCTGAGGGGCAGCGAGCCTCGGGGGGTCTCACGTTGTAGGGACGGACAGGAACCTCGCTCCCCGCACCGCTTCAGGACACCGCTTCAGAACTCGCGGTCGATGCCGGTGACGATCGCCGCGCCCAACGCGGCGTCCTCCTCGGCGAAACCGCTGTCACGCAGGGCCCCGGAGACCAGCCGCACGGCTTCGTCCTCGGCTCCCGACTGATCGGCGGCCTCGACCTCGACCCGTGCGGAGAACATGCCGTCCTCGTCCACGGTCAGCAGACGCAACTCCTCGCTCTCCCCGAGTTCCGTGTTCCTGGGGTCCTGAGGCCGCAGCCTGCGCTCGATCTCTGAGCGGACGTCGCCCGGAACTCCTCGGAGGAACGTGCCAGGGACGGTGATGACATAGGTGGTCACTGGAAACTCCTTTCGCATCTGTAGCGCGCACTCTCCTGACCCTTCTGCACCCTCAACCGTCACGCACTCCATGCGCGTCTTCCCGGTTCGCGGCCGTGAATGCGCGGCGGATGCCTCATCGATTCATACGTGCGTCCAGGCACTCCATCGCCCGGCCCGTGCTCCTGCCCGGTGCGGCGCCGTCGGCCGCAGGAAGGGCGCGCCGCCTCTCATGGCGTAGAGCCGCACCCGTGGCCGCAGTGTGCCCGTGCCGGGCGGGCCAGCCGGTGGAGGCGCGGATTGACGCATTGGGGCCTGTGCGGTGTGGGAGGGAGCTGGCAGTGTGTGGCATGAGCATGCCTTCCTCAACTCCCCCACAGGAGGTCGACCATGTACTCGCGCGCGTTCGTCCACGGTTTCACCGCTGCCTTGACGGCGGCTCTCACCCTGGCCGGTGGCCAGGCCAACGCGGCGGCGCCGGGTTCCGGCGATCAGCTTCTCGCGGCCCGCGTCGTCACCTACGACGCCGGCGCGTCGGCAGAGTTCAAGACCGCTGTCGATCGGGGCGCGGCCATCTGGAACGAGAGCGTGGACGCCGTCGAACTGCGCCCGGCCGCCGCCGGTCAGCGCGCCAACATCAGGATCCTGGCCGACAACGGCTGGCCCCGGGCGCTGACGACCTCGCTCGGCAACGGAACGGTCTACATCGGACGCCAGGCCGTCAACGAGGGCTACGACACGGTCCGGATCTCGGCGCACGAACTCGGCCACATCCTCGGCCTGCCGGATCGCAAACCCGGCCCGTGCACCAGCCTGATGTCGGGCTCCAGCGCCGGCGTCTCCTGCACGAACCCGTACCCGAACGCGGCCGAGAAGGCGGAGGTCGAGGGCAACTTCGGTACCGCGCTCACCAGTCAGGTACCGGCTGCCCGCAACGTGCTGATCGTGGACTGATCCACGGACGTGCGCGGGGGCGGGGACGGCTCGTCGCCGCGCACACCGGTCGGCGGCCGCGGTTACTGCTGCCCTGACCTTGGGCGGCCATGTGAGGCGTAAACACCCGAACGACCAGTCCTCAGCCCACGGCCGCGGCTTTGATGAGGGGCGCGTCCCTCGTGAGCTCCCGGAACCCGACGCCGTAGTACAGCCCGCGCGCCTGGGGATGCCCGGGCGCCCCCAGGCAGGCGACCGTCACATGAGTGGCCCCGGCCGCCCGCGCCAGACGCATCCCGTGCAGAAGCATCGCCCTTGCCAGCCCCAGACGCCGGTAGTCCGGATGCGTCCCGACCGGCTCGAACTCGGCGGTCCTGTTCGCTTCGTCGAACCACATGATCGTCGAGGATGCCATCGTTCCGTCCGGCGCCTCCACCAGGAGGTGCAGGTCGCCGCGATACGTCGCCGTCCGCCGGACGCCCTCGTAGCCCTCGGCCGTGTACGTCGAGGGAGCCCAGGCGTCCAGATGGGCCTGGACCGCGGCCTCCGGCCCGGCCTCGTCGGCGGTGCGGAACCGGAATCCGTCCGGCAGTACCGGCTGTTCCACGTCGGTGAGGTCCCGCGCGTCGAGCTGGGTCCAGGAACCCGCGTCGCCGAGTGCGGCCGGGTCGGTCTCATAGCCGTACGCCGCCCATCGCTTCAGGGCAAACTCATCGGCGGCGCTCGGCATCACCGTACGCTCGATGCCCGCCGCCGTACCGTCGTACCAGTCGATCACCTCGTCGACCAGCCCGGCGTGGTCGGGATGGACCTGATACGCCAGATAGGCGCCGGTGACGTCCTTCACCGACCCGTCGCTCCGCCTCACCCGGTGCGGAAGACGGGCCCAGCTCCACGCCACCAGGTCCCCGCCGGAGAACCACAGCCGACGCGGCCGGCTGGCGCCGTCGCCGGCTTGTCCCTTGCCCCAGTTCCAGGCCAGCTCGCCGAACGTCGCGTCGCTGTTCAACAGGTCCGGGCGGGTGGCGGTGACTCGCTGCGCCAGACCCTGCATGAGCTGCAGGTCCGCGGCGGTCACCAGCTCGACATTCGCCATAGTGCGCCACTGTGCCAGGACTGCGCAGAGCAGTCGAGCTGTTTACCAAGGCGCCGCAGATCGCGGCCGTCAGCAGCACCACGCCCGAAGCCCGAAGCACATCGTCGTGGCGGCGGAGCTGATGGCACGCGCCGGGCAGCCTTGTCTCCCTGCCGTGTTCGCCCTCACCGGTCGTTCCCTGCGTCCATCGAGTCCCTGCTGTGAGCTCAGGCTTTCCTCTCGGCGTGTTCAGTGGAGGAAGTCGGCGATGAGAGCGGCGAATTCGTCCGGTGAGGCGAGGCGGATACCGAGGTCTTCGGCCTTGGATCGCTTCGATCCGGCACCTTCGCCCGCCACGACGAGGCTGGTCTTCTTCGAGACGCTGGAGGAGGAGCGGCCGCCGGCGCGCTCGATGAGCTCGTTCATCTGGTTGCGGCTGAGCTTTTCCAGGGCGCCGGTCATCGCGCCGGTGACGACCACCGTCATACCTGCCAGCGGCCCGCCGGCGGGCTCCCCCTCGCTATCTTCGTCATCTGGTCCGCTGCCTGCCGGAGTGGGCGGGGTGGCGCCGGGTTCGGTCATGTTCACCCCGGCCGCGGCGAGCTTGTCGATGAGCGGGGCGAGTTCGGCGAGTTCGGCGACGACGGACGGGGCCTTCTCGGTGCCGATGCCGTCGACCTGCTGCATCGCCGTGGCGTCGGCGGCGCGGATGGCGTCCATGGTGGCGAAGTGGCGTGCGATGCGGCGGGACATGGACCGGCCGGTGCCCCGCACTCCGAGGGCGCACAGCACCCGTGACAGCGGCTGCTCCTTGGCTCGGCTGAGTCCGGAGAGGAGGTTGTCGGTGCTGGTCTCGCCCATCCGCTCCAGACCGAGCAACTGCTCCCGGGTGAGGGCGAACAGGTCGGCGAGATCGGCGACCAGGCCGGCTTCGACGAGCTGGACGACGCGGGTGTGACCGAGGCCCTCGATGTCCAGCTGGTCGCGGCCGGCGGCATAGGACAGGGCGGCGACCAGGTGGCAGTTGCGGCCGTTCTCACAGCGCCAGCGCTGCTCGCTCGTGTCGATGCCGGACCCGCACCGCGGGCACACCTCGGGGAAGACGATGGGCTGTTCGTCACCGGTACGCAGCTGGGCGACGGGGGCTTCGACGCGGGGGATGACGTCGCCGGCCCGGTGGACCATGACATGGTCGCCCAGGCGCAGGTCGCGGCGGGTGATGTCGCCGGGGTTGTGGAGGGTGGCGTAGGTGATGGTGGCGCCGTCGATGGTGACCGGTTCCAGGACCGCGCGCGGGGCGATGATGCCGGTACGGCCCACGTTCCACTCCACCTCCAGCAGCCGGGTGATCTTCTCCACGGCGGGCAGCTTGTAGGCGATCGCCCAGCGCGGGGCACGTGACCCCGAGCCGGCTGCCTGCTGGTCGGCCGCGAGGTCGGCCTTGATGACGACCCCGTCGATCCCGAACGGCAACTGGGCCCGCAGCCCGGCGATCTCGCTCACCCGGGCCAAAACCTGCTCGGTGGTGTCGGCGGTGATGCCGGGCACGGCAGTAGGAGCCGTGGTGTTCACCCCGTATGCGGCGGCCTGCGCCATGAGGTCGCTGTGCGCGAGCTCCAGGAGCTGCTCCGCCAGAGCGGTCCCGGTGCCGGGCACGGGGAGAAGTCCGTAGCCGAAGAACGTCATCGGCACCGTGTAAGCACGCTCCCTGGCGCGCAGACTGCCGGCCGCGGCGCCGCGCGGGTTGGCGAACGGCTGCCCACCGTGTGCGGTGCGCACCTCGTTGGCATGCTCGAACTGGGCGATGGTCATGAGGACTTCACCGCGCACCTCCACGGTGACCGGCTCGGCCAGCTCCTGCGGTAGGCCCTCGATGGTGCCGATCGCGTGTGAGACGTCCTCCCCGGCCGTCCCGTCACCGCGGGTGATCAGCTGTCTCAGGCGGCCGCGGGTGTAGCGAGCGGCGATCGCGAGCCCGTCGAGTTTCGGCTCGACACTGAACCGGGTGACGTCGCGGCCGATCCTGCGGGCCAGCGAAGCGGTCCAGGCGGTGAACTCGTCAGGGGAGAACACGTTGTCCAGGCTCAGCATCGCCACCGTGTGCGGCACGTCCCCCTCCACGGCACCACCGGCGACCTTCCCGGTGGGGGAGTCGGGCAGCACCTGGTCGGGATGCTCGGCCTCCCATGCCGCGATGCCGCGCACCAACCGGTCGTAGGTGTCGTCGTCCAGTGGGGAGGTGCCGCCTTCGTAGTAGGCGGCCGCGGCCGTCACCGCATCCTCGACCGCCTGCGCGTAGGCGGCGGCATCCACGATCTGAGCAGCTGGTGTCGTCATGCCTCTCATCCTGCCTGCCACCACTGACAACGCCCCGGCACCGCAACCGGCCAGACCGTGCGGGGCCGAGCGGGACCGGCCCACGTCGGCGGCGCAGCGGGGAGCGCCCAGGCCGGTCGAACCCGGGTACGCGCTCTCACCGCCCCCCCCGGAGCCCACGTTCGTCTTCGGCCCTGCCCCGCTGCCGTCACTCCACCATCCGTGCCGCCGCATGCCGGACCAGGTCTGCGTCCTTGATCGGGCGACCGCGTGCAACCGCGTGGTGATCCCACGTGTCATACGGGGCGTGACAACCACGCCTTCACAGCCCTCACTCGTACGGCGCGGCCGCAACTGCACAGTCCGCTTCGCAGCGGGCTCGGACCATGTGCAGTGGGAACAGGACGGACGTAGCGTCCGGATCCCGCTGGAGGCCATCGAGGAAGTCCACGGCTTGGACCGCGCTGTCGAAGTCATCCTGACAACCGCGCGTGCCGGTCACCCTGCTGCCGTGTACGCGGTCCACGACGCCAGCGCCGCCGCAGTGACCGCGTTCAGTGCTGCCGTGCAGGCACGCCTGCCCCGCACGGGCCCCGGGGATCCGCGTTCCGAGGGCGAGGACCTGGTCACGACCGTCTCCTCAGGAAGCCACCAGCGGCCATCGCGACGGGTCCTCTCCGTCGCAGCCGTGATCGCGGTCTTCGCGACGATCGAGGTGACGGTGGCGGTGCTCGGCCATTCGGAGTTCGTCGCGGCGCTGCCGTTCGTACAGTTCTTCACCGCCGTAGGGGTGTTCCTGGTGGTTGTCATGGGGCGGGGTCTGTACGACGGCCGACGGCTACCCAGACACGGCATCACCGTGCTGGCCGAACTCGACCACTACACCCACAACACCAAGGTGTACCGGTACGCAGACCTGGACGGTGAACTGCACTACTACCGGGAAGCGACGGGAGGACAGCAGCTGGAGCTCAGCTACGACCCGCGCAACCCCAGCCGCGCCGCCGCCCGCCTGTCCACCTACATGCAGTGCATGATGGCTCTGATGACCCTCGTTGGCCTCGCTATGGCCTGCGGAGGACTCGGTCTCACGTTCCACGAACTCGTCGTCGCTCTGCGCGGATGACGCCGTCAACTACCGTCGTGGCGGGTCACGTCGCTCTCCCACTTCGCCCACGCCTGCCGCGGCGGCACCCTCGCGGCTACGGCCTCGATTGCCGGCACCGCGATCGGTGCGAGCCTCGCCACATCGTCATCGCGCAGCGCAACCCCACACCAGTAACTGGACCTCCCCGCGCCCCTACCTCTTCCTCGCCCTGATGACGCATGTCGGCCCACGCGAAGCAGAGCCGGAGGGGACGGTCGTGGTCGGCATCCGACCCACCCCGAGGCTTCGGCCGTCGGGATGCGGGGCCCAGGCGTGCTCGTCGTCACGCACCACGGGCGGCACTCGGCCGTCGGTGCTGTTGGAGCAGCCGAGCCGTGCACGCCACGACCGGTACGGCGACGGAGGGCACAACCCACGCCGGGATGCCGAGCCACACGGCAGGCAACCCCACGGCAGCACAGGTGATCATCATGGTGATGAGCAGCGGCTTGCCGTACAGGCGCCAGGTAAAGGGTTCGTGGCCAAGGGGCCTGGCCATGCGCACCGCACCGAACCCGAACCCCATGACCGCCAGGAGACCCAGGAACGTGCCGATGGCGACTGTCATCTGGGGCTCGTTGCGAGGTTCTTCGGAGGTGCTCTGCCGGACGCCTCCCTTGCTGACCGTCATGACGTCGCCGCGCCAGACGGTGCCGGTGACCTGGTCCGTCGGCCGGAGTCGCTCCAGCAGCGGCCCCGGCCCACCGAAGGCCACGGCGCCGTTCCAGAAGGGCGTGCCGGACAAGGCCGCCCGGTAGCCGCCGCTTCTACTCCGCTTGACCTCCGTGCTCTCGACCGTGAAGGAGACCGTACGCAGGCAGTCCTCCCATGCTTCCGCCGTCGCACGGCCGTCGCACGGCTCGGCTGCCAAGTAGTCCTGGTATCGCTTGGTGTCAGCGGGCAGCCACGCGGTGAACACGAGATAGCAGCCCAGCGCCGTGATCAGGGACACCATGATCAGTGCCGCGCCCACGAGCCGCGGTCGGCCCGGAGACCGCCGGGCGGGCTGGTCGGCGTCCTGCGGCGACATCGGCGGCCCTGCCGGCCCGTGGGCGCTGTCCGTGCCTGTCACTGTCGTCACTCCCTCTCCTGGCCAGCCCGAAAGGTCCCTCCGCCGAAAGGGCGCTCCAGACCCGTCGCCATAGCTTCGGTCAGCCAGAAGCAGGCGAACAACGAGGCGATCAGGCAACCTGAGATCGCCCTTCCTTTCCGCACTCGGGCAATCCCGAGCTCATCCTCGCCGCGCAGGATGCTGAAAGCGCTCAAGGTCATGCGCGGCCGGGCGTCCTGCGAACTCCTCCCGAAAGCGCGCACCTGAACCGGCACTTCAGCCAGCCATGCCGGGGGCCAGGAAAATCGTCTCGCCGGCCCCAATCCCGCCGGGTACGTTCACCTGCGTGGACCGTCGTTGCTGCGGTTCCCCGGGGGGTGGATGCCGTCGTAACCTCCGCCTGCGTGCAATGCTGTGTCTGCCCGCCATCCCCGCCGCCGAGCAGCGACTTGGCGGGCCGGGCGGCGCCGCGGCCGCGGGCCACCCTCCTTGGAAGGAGGGCTGCGCACCCTCGGCGTCGAGATGGTCGCAGGGGCGGGTGACGACGGGCTGGGTGACGTTCACCCGCCAAGCGGGCCCGTCGCCCCTCCCGCTTCCACGACCCAATGGGGACCAGAACTGTCGAGCAACCGTTCGAGGAGGATCCCGGTGCGTAACCCGACCGTGGCACAGCAACTGATCGACGTCCTGCGACAGGCAGGGGTGGAACGGATCTACGGAGTCGTCGGCGACAGCCTCAATCCCGTCGTGGACGCGATCCGGCGCACCGACGGCATCGAGTGGATCCATGTGCGCAACGAGGAGGCGGCGGCGTTGGCCGCTGCGGCCGAGGCGCAGCTGACCGGGCGGCTCGCGGTGTGCGCGGGCAGTTGCGGCCCAGGCAACACCCACCTGATCCAGGGCCTGTACGACGCGAACCGCTCCGGCGCTCCGGTGCTCGCGATCGCCTCGCACATCCCGTCGAAGCAGATCGGTACAGGTTTCTTCCAGGAGACGCACCCGGAGCGGCTGTTCACCGAGTGCAGCCAGTACTGCGAGATGGTGAGCCAGCCGTCGCAGATGCCGCGGATGGTGCGGATCGCCGTACAGCGCGCGCTGTCCGACAACGGAGTGTCGGTGCTTGTCATGCCCGGCGACCTGTCCCACGCGCCTGCCACCAACCCCACCGGCTCGAGCAGTTTCGTCACCGCCCGCGGCCGGGTCGTACCCCCGGCCGAGCAGGTGCGGGAACTCGCGGCGAAGCTCAACGCCGCCGAGAAGGTGATGTTCTTCTGCGGAGCCGGCGTCCGGGACGCGCACGCCGAGGTGATGGAGTTCGCGAGCCGGGTGAACGCGCCGGTCGGGCACACACTGCGCGGCAAGGAGTGGATCCAGTACGACAACCCGTACGACGTCGGCATGAGCGGACTGCTCGGCTACGGCGCCTGTTACGACGCCATGCACGAGGCCGACCTCGTGGTGCTGCTCGGCACCGACTTCCCCTACGACGACTTCCTGCCGCAGGCCCACACCGTGCAGATCGACCACGACGCGGGACGGATCGGGCGGCGGACCGCACTGGAACTGGGCGTGCACGGCGACGTGGGCGAGACGCTGCGTGCGGTGCTGCCACTGGTCGAGGAGAAGCGCGACCGCTCGTACCTGGACCGGACTCTGCGCCACCACGCCAAGTCCCTGGAGAACGTGGTCTCCGCCTATACCCGCAACGTCGAGCAGCATGTACCGATCCACCCCGAATACCCGGCCGCGGTCCTCGACGAACTCGCCGACGACGACGCGGTGTTCACCGTCGACACCGGCATGTGCAACGTGTGGGCGGCCCGTTACATCACGCCCAACGGCCGCCGCCGTGTGATCGGTTCATTCCTGCACGGCACCATGGCCAACGCCCTCCCGCACGCCATCGGTGCCCAGTTCGCCTACCCCGGCCGTCAGGTCATCTCGATGTCGGGGGATGGCGGACTCGGCATGCTCATGGGCGAGTTGCTCACGGTCAAGCTGCACAACCTGCCGGTGAAGACGATCGTCTTCAACAACTCCTCCCTCGGCATGGTCAAGCTGGAGATGATGGTCGACGGCCTGCCGGACTACCAGACCGACCACGAGCCGGTGGACTACGCGGCCATCGCCGCGGGCGTCGGAATCCATTCGATCCGCATCGAGAAGCCCGGACAGATCCGTGAAGGCCTGCGGGAGGCGCTGTCGTACGACGGCCCCTGCCTGGTGGATCTGGTCACCGACCCCAACGCACTGTCGATCCCGCCGCACATCTCCGGCGAGCAGGTGAAGGGATTCGCCTTCTCGGCAGGGAGGACGGTGCTCAACGGGGGCGTCGGGAAGATGCTCGATCTGGCCAGGGCCAACCTGCGCAACGTTCCGCGGCCGTAGAGGCACTCGCCACATCTCGGCCGGGCATGGCTGTCAGTGTGCCGTTCCTCCCGCTGCGGGTGGCACCGGTCCGTGCCCCGCCCCCACGCCTCGACAGCGAGCCGACTGCCGATCAACCCGGTGGCCGCACAGCGAGTGGCGGACGTGCGGCTGCCGGTGGGCTCGACCGAGTGGCTGGACGACAACGGCGAGGCCGACGGCTTCGTCGAGGTGCACGAGCACGTCGGGTCGCGTGCTCGAATCTGACCTCCAGGTACAGAAAGTCAGTCCGCGTTGGCGACCGATGCCGACGCACCGGTCCGCGCGCTGATGACGGTGCGTCCGCGCTCTGATTGCGGGAAGCGGTTGAGCATCGCGCGCAGCTCCCCGGCGCTGACGTTGGCGCCGAAGGGCTCGGTGCCCGGTTCGAGCCGTACCCCTTCGGCAAGTGGTCCGGCACTGACGGGGTCGAAGCCGAAGGCGTCGACGAGGCGTGTGACGGTGGCGAGGTCGTCGCGATCGTCACCGGCGATCGCTATCGCCTTGCGTCCCGGTGCTCCTGGGGGCCGGGCTCCGTCCTCGAGATCGTGGTAGCCCATGTGGTTGAAGGCCTTGACCACGCGTGCTCCGGCCAGGTGCGCCTGCACGATCTCGCTCGAAGAGGTGCGCGGGTCGGTGAGGTCCTTGCGGACGCCGTCGACCTCCCACCAGTAGTTCATCGCGTCGATGACGAGCTTGCCGCGAAGCGCTTCGGCGGGAATCGTGCGGTACTTGCCGAGGGGGAGGGCCAGGACGACGACGTCTGCCCGCGCGGCGGCCTGCGCCGCGGTCACGGGGACGGCGCCGGGGGTGAGGACTTCGATGGTGAGGGCGATCTCGGCGGGGTCGCCGGATCCGGCGACGAGTACGCGGTAGCCGGCTGCCAGGGCCAGCCGTGCGAGCACGGTGCCGACTTTTCCCGCACCCAGGATGCCGACGGTGCCCAAGGCTGTGGTGTGCATGTCTTCTCCGTTCATGGCGTCAGTCGGCGAGGATGTCGCGAACCATCGGGATCACCTTCGTGCCGTACAGCTCGACCGCGCGCAGGCGAGCGCCGATCGGCTGTGATCCCGCGGTGTAGATGAGGTCGAACCGGCCGACGCCGAGGGTCCTGACGGCGTGGGCGATCTTGCGGGCGACCGTCTCGGGCGAGCCGATGTAGAGGGAGCCGTGCTCGATCTCGCTCTCGTACTCCTCCCGGCGGGCGGGCTGCCAGCCGCGCAGTGCGCCGATGCGATCGCGGATGACCCGGTACCCGGGCCAGTGCAGCTCTCGTGCCTCCTCGTCCGTGTCGGCGATGAAGCCAGGTGAGTGCATGCCGACCGGATGAGCGGTGGTTCCGAACTGTGCGGTGGCGCGTTGGTAGAGGTCGACGTAGGGCGCGAAACGTTCCGGGCTGCCGCCGATGATGGCGATCATGAGCGGGAGACCGTAGCGCGCGGTGCGGATGACCGACTGAGGAGAACCTCCGACGCCGACCCAGGTGGTCAGGTGTCCGGACTCGGTCTTCGGGAAGACGTCGGCGTTGTCGAGAGGCGCCCGTGTGGTGCCGCTCCAGGTGACCGGCTTCTCCTCGAGCAGCTTCGCGTAGAGCTCGATCTTCTCCTCGAACAGCACCTCGTAGTCGCTCAGGTCGTATCCGAACAGGGGGAACGACTCGGTGAAGGAGCCGCGCCCCAGGATGACCTCGGCCCGGCCGTTGGAGAGCGCGTCCACGGTGGAGAACCGCTGGAAGACCCGCACCGGGTCGTCGGAACTCAGCACGGTCACGCCGGACGCCAGACGGATGCGGCTGGTACGCGTGGCGATGCCGGCGAGCACCGTCTCCGGGGTCGAGATCGAGAACTCCGGACGGTGGTGCTCGCCGAGGGCTATGACGTCGACGCCGATCTCATCCGCGAGAACGGCCTCCTCGACGACCTGGCGGATGGCTGCCGCGTCGGACACGGGGGCGCCGGAGTCGTCCTCCGGCACGTCGCCGAAGGTGTCCAGACCGAAGACGAGATCAGACATGGGTGGGCTCCTTCGTGAGCAGTCGCGTCGCCGAGGTCGTAACGGCTCAGGTGCAGGTCACGGGTGATCGCGGGACGTGCGGGCGATGTCCTGTGCGTCAGTGGCGGACTGGTTGACGTATCAATTATTGGCTAGAATGATTGACGTGTCAACCAAAGGGAAGAGGGTGACGCTGATCGACGCACTCGGCGCCTGACCGACATCCCCGGTCGCCGCCCACTCGGTGGCGCACCCGAGCGTCCCGGCCTGCTGACGCACCAGCAGGAGAAGTCGCACACCAACTTGCGATCGACCAGTGGCGCAGGACACTAGGCGTCCGCGCCAAGGTCTTTCCGCATGGCATCGCGGAGAGACTGGTATGCCTCGTCGTACCGCAGCCGGCCCGTGACGTACTCGTCGCTGTCCCGGCTGAATCCGTCGGCGACGACGTCACGCAGGTCGCGGAGCCGGCGGAATGAGTCATCCGCCGGCCCGACGATGTAGCGAGGCGCGCAGATCGATACCTCGTAGCGCAGGGCTGTGCATGCTTCGAAGGCTTCCCATACGGCACGCGCGCGTTGGAGCGGATCTGGGTCGGGCTCCCGCACGGCGACGCGGCAGGTGTGCCGGGCCTTTGCCAGGGCTGCCAGGTAGGAGACGTACAGGGAGCGGCGGGTGTCCCTGTGCTGGTCACCGCGTTCCCTTCTCCAGCGGCGATGGTCCAGGAGGCCGGCTGATGCTGTGGCGATGGCACCGCCCACTACGGTGCTGGCCAGCGACATCCATTCCATTGGCGTCTCCCGTGAGCTGAGCTGTTCAGCACTTCAGCGTGCCTCGGTTCGTGTGCGGCGTCGAGACGGCCGGGGCCGTTCCGTGGAGACTCGCACGAGCGCCGACAATGGCTGTCGCAATGAGGTGGATCGGCCCTGGTTGCGGTGTCGGAGGCAGGAGTTGAGCGTCCGGTCCGGTGCGGGAACGTCGCCGAGGATCGTGTCGCATGGGCCCACCGACACCCCCCAGTACGGTGGCGCGCCACGCATTGCGCCTTGACCTCGCCCTCCTCCTCCAGTCAGGGGCACGAGCGAGTGCGGCCGCAGCGGGGAGGACAGCCGAACGAGAACTCAGTCGTCGTTTCTGGTGTTTTCGCTCGGCAGGAACGTCTGCCGTGCCCAGAGGCACAGCAGCGCCATCCCACTGACCAACAACGGCACCGGGTCACGGGCAGGAGGAGCCAGCACATATCCCAGCGCCGTGACCGTGCAGACCGTCAGGGGAATGAACGCCGCTGCGCCCTCTATCCCCCCTCGCAACGTCGGCTGAGCAGTGCCCAGGACGCTCGCCCCTCCGGGCAACCAAGGGCCGACAGCGACCACCAGCAGGCCCGCGGTATTGCAGGTGTCGACCAGTTGGCAGGACATCGCCTCAGGGCTGTGCGGGCCGACCGTCCACAGTCGCAGGGTGTCGCCGATCAGCATGAGGCACAGCCCGACGATTCCGACCCACAAGGTGACTCTCTGGTCGCTCCGTACGAGACGGCGCAGGGCGAACAGGAAGCTGAGGAAGACGACCTCCGCGGTCCACAGGACACCGACCATCCCCGTCCCCAGCCGCCAGCCGTCACCGGCCCCCCGCAGCAGTACCCATCCCGTCATGAACACGGCCCCGGCTGTGACGACCCCGTCAAGCACGCGCCGCAGCAACACGTGCCAGCCTTTGCCGGCATCGGCCGCGACCACCAGACCGGCCACCCCCAGGCCGACCGCCAGCGTCACACCCATGACCACCACCGAATCGAGCAGCGATCGCTCCTCCCGTCCCGAACCCGGAGGGTGAGCCGCCAGTACGTTGACCGTCCCCCGGTACACACCCCCGGCTACGGCCGATCCCCCCAACAGCAGCAGACGCGTCCGCACCTGCCCACTCGCCCCCCACGCACGGAGCACCAGGGAGGCCGCCAACGCCCAGCAACCGGTGGACGGCCCGAAAGCCACCATCCGCGCCGCCACGTTCCCGGTCACCCACGGCCCGCTGAAGGTCAGCGCTGTTCCCAAGAGACAGGCCACGCCCACCGCGCCCCAGGCCCATGCCCCGGTCCGATGGCAGCGGCCCCTCCGGACCCTGAGCACGTCCGGCGACTTCCCCAACCCCGACATCAGGTGCGCCTTTCCACCGGTCCTCCCGCCCGCAGGGCATGTCCTGCAGCCCTCGGACCCATGCAAAGACCGTAGAAGACTCGGCACCTGCCTCGAACTGAACAGTCAGCTCATTCACTCATACTGCGTAAACGACCCGTACCTGTTCGTGAACTGGCATGAGATGTAGGCACCGGGCCTGAATCGTGTGATCGCCAGGGCACACCGCTGTGCTCGTAGGACCCGGTAGATCATGGAACGTGGAGCGGCAGCTGGTCAGGCGCCTGCCCGCCAGGACGGCGGCCAACTCGCGCGCTCCGGAATAACCCCGCCGGGAACCTGGAGGCTCGCCCGCGCCTTCTCGTAGAAGGTCTGCCGGGCAGCTCTGTAAGCGCTGTATGCCTCCTTCCAATCAGAGGATTCGCCGGTCAGGCGCCCGCGCGCCCTCCACTCCAAATGCTATACGGCTTCGTTCAGTTTGCGTACCGCAGCCGCTGTCGCCGGATCCGCCAGCAGGCGGAGCGGTTCGGTCATGGCAGAACGCCGTGATTCCGCCTTCGCGGCCTGCTCCAGAGCATCGTCCGTGGGCTCAAGAGGGGTGGGATCCTGAGTCAAGCCCTGATGGGCAGCGAGCCGCTGGTAAGCAACGACGCACTCCTTGACGGCCTGGCCGTAGTCGCTGTACGCCTGCAGGAGCAGGCCATCCCACCGAGCCCCTTGCTCCCTTCTCCAACGTGTGCGCTCGTTCAGCGTCCCCACCAGGAACGACAAGACCGCACCCAGTGTGACGGCTATCAAGGTCGACAGCTGATCGCCCACATATCCCCCTAGATGGCCAAGTCCCTTCGACGGCCCCATCAGTCTGCGAACAAGTGGCGCCGTCCAAACACAAGTGAAGCTGATGCGCGCGTAGTTGCAGCTCATCAGGACCCAGTCGTTGAACTCTGTCAGCGGTGCCGCTCCAGGGTGAAGAAGGCCGCGGCCATTGACGACATTCGCATCGGGCTGCATCAGGACCTTCGAATGTCAGCCACGACTTCAGTGGTGCGACGCCGCGTTCGACGGGTGCCCGTGCCGCGGACAGCGTGCGGTTGACGGTCTGCTGGGTTGGCGTGAGGTTCCGGCCTGGCGGGCGTCTGAGGGGTGTCGTCACCCACGGGGCCGGCTCCCATGCAGGCGCGGTCGGCGAGGACCGGGACGCCCCTGGCGTTCACAGAGGCTGCGTCGCCGCGTGGAACGGGCAGGCCCTGTCGACCCCGCGTGAGGCTGTCCAGCCGGGGCATGGGCCGGTTCCGTGGCGCATGCTCGGCGGACCGCATGACATCGCGCCGAAGCCGAACAACTCCGCCATCCCCCACATGGATTGCGCCCTGCTGAAGGCGTAAACGGTCGGAGCGTGGCCCGTTGTAAACGGAGGGATCCCTTCCCCATGTGGGCATGGCATGTGCGGGCCTTAAGATCAACCGAATCTCAGCCAAGATGACTGAAAGGATTCCTGTGCACCACTCCGCACCGGCCGTCCCGGCCTCGGGCCGGCGAAGATCCCGCCGCAAGCAACGAGCCCTGGTGGCGGCCCTGCTGGCCGTTCTCGTGTGTGCCCCGCTGCCCCTCCTGGTCAACGAGCCCGCGTTCGCCGAGGACGCCGCCCCGGCCGCCGATACCCCGGCGGCAAGGCAGGCGACCGGCGCCCGGACCGAGATCGTCTCCGAGCGCACCGACTCGACCACCACCTGGGCCAACGCCGACGGCACGACCACTGTCGAGACGTACACCGGCCCGATCCGCGTCAAGCAGCCCGACGGCAGCTGGCGGCCGGTCGACACCACCCTCGTGGCCGAGGACGGCGTGGTGCGGCCGAAGAGCGCGGCCGCCGACATCAGCTTCTCCGGCGGCGGTTCGGGCGAACCGCTGGCCGAGGTCTCCCGGGGCGGCCGTACCCTCGGCCTCGACTGGTCGGGCAAGCTGCCCGAGCCGCGCCTGGACGGCCCGACCGCGGTCTACCCCGGCGCCGTCGAGGGCGGCGACCTCGTGGTGACCGCCCTCAAGGAGGGCTTCTCCCACTCCGTCGTCCTGCACGAGCGCCCGGACGGCCCGGTCAGGTACCGGCTGCCCGTCTCGGCCGACGGCCTCACCCTGCACGAGACCGCCGACGAACGGCTGCGCTGGAGCGACAACAACGGCCGTACGGTGGCCACCGCCCCGCTCCCGGTGATGTGGGGTTCGGGCGAGAAGCGCGCCTCCGGTGAGCCCGAGGACCTCGCGGCCATCGACGTCACGATCGAGCGGGACGCGGACAGCGGCGACCAGGTCCTGGTCCTGCAGCCCGACGAGGACTTCCTCGCCGACCCCGACCTGGAGTACCCGGTCACCATCGACCCGACCGACTCCCTGCTCGGCCCGGTGACCGACACCTGGGTCCAGTACGACGACTACCTCACCTCGCAGCGCGGCTCGACCGAGCTGAAGGCCGGTACCTACAACGGCACCGAGAAGGCCCGCTCGTACCTCAAGTTCGACGTGGCGAAGTACGCCGGCAAGCACGTCCTCGACACCGACCTGCGCCTGTACTCGTACTACTCGTCCACGTGCAGCACCACCAACGCCGGCAACCAGGTACGCCGTATCACCTCGGCCTGGGACCCGTCGGCCATCACCTGGGCCGAGCAGCCGACGACCACCTCGACCGGCGCCGTGACCTCCACCGCGGCCAAGGGCTACAACTCCAACTGCCCGGCCGGGCATGTCTCCTGGGACGTCGACGGGATCGTCCAGGCCTGGGCCGACGGCCAGCCGAACCACGGTGTGCGGATCGCGGCCGTCGACGAGACGGACCCGCTGACCTGGCGCCGCTACCACTCGGCGAACCAGACGGACGGCTCGCACAACGCCGCCTACGAGCCCTCCCTGTCGGTCACCTACAACTCCAAGCCCGGTACCGCGACGGCCGTCTCCCCGCTGTCCGGCACCTACACCTCGGACACCACACCCACCCTGTCCGCCAAGGCCACCGACGCCGACGCCCAGCAGCTCGCGCTGACCTTCGAGGTCTGGGCGGCGTACGGCACCGCGGCCCTGCAGTCCGGCACGTCAGCCTCCGTGGCCTCCGGGGCGGTGGCGACCCACACCGCCGGCACCCTGGCGCCGGGCGACCACAAGTGGCGGGCCAGGGCATCCGACGGCACCGACGCCGGGGCCTGGTCGGCGTGGCAGACGTTCACCGTCGACACCACCGTCCCGTCCACCCCCGCCATCACCTCCACCAGCCACCCCTCCGCGTCGGCCTGGTACGACGCCACCGCCTTCACGGGCACGCTCGCCGCGACGGACGCCTCCGGCGTGACCGGATACGCCGTCAAGCTCGATCAGAGCCCGACGACCGCCGCCGGAACCACCGTCACGCAGACGACCGCCGACGTGAACTGGTCCGGGCGCACCGACGGCACCTGGTGGGTGCACGCCGCCGCCAAGGACAAGGCGGGGCTGTGGTCCCCGACGCGGCACCGCGGCTTCAACGTCGACACCACCGCCCCGGGCGCGCCCGGAGGCCTGGTCTCCTCCACACACCCCGTGACGACCAGCGCGTACGCCGACCGCACCGCGTCCTTCAGCTGGTCGGCACCCACCGACCTGTCCGGCGCCGCCGGTTACGTCGTCACCGCGGACCGCGTCGCGGACACCTTGCCGGCGACCACCGGCACCGTGCAGACCTCGACGAAGTTCACCACGACCGTCGACGCGGACGGCACCTGGTACCTGCACGTGCGGGCCAAGGACCAGGCGGGCAACTGGTCGTCCGCCGCCGCGCATCTGCCGTTCCGGGTCGACATGACGCTGCCGCCGAGCCCGGCGATCAGCTCGTCCACGCACCTGGACCAGACGGGCGCGTACAAGAGCGGTTCCTTCAGCGCGACCTGGACTCCGCCCTCCGGCGCCTCCGCCGGCTACAGCATCGTCGTCGACGGCACCGCCGACACCGTGCCCGACAGCACGGCCGAGACGACCGGCACCTCGTACACCACGACCCGCGCCGAGGGCACCTGGTACCTGCACGTGCGCGGCATCGACGGCAACGGCACGGGCGGGGGTACCTCGCACTACCGCTTCACCGTCGACACCACCGCGCCCGGCGCTCCGGCCGTGACCTCCGCGGCCTATCCGTCGGACGCCTGGGCCGGCGGCGCGCAGGTGTCCGGGACGTTCACGCTGACGCCCGACGGCACCGACACCCGCGGCCTGACGTACTCGGTCGACGGCGGCACCGCCCAGACCGTCACGACGACCGGCGGCCCGGTGGCGCTGCCGATCACCCCGGCCACCGAGGGCAGCCACCAACTCGTCGTCACCGCCACCGACCGGGCCGGCAACGTCTCGGCCGAGACCAAGCGCGCCTTCCACGTCGGACGGGCGGTGGTGACCGCGCCCGCCAACGGCGAGGTGCTCGTCGGCTCGGTCGATCTCGCGGTCGGCGCCCCGGCCTCGCTGACGGACGTCACCTTCCTCCAGCGGGCCTCGTCCACCGACGCGTGGCAGGTCGTCCCGGCCTCCCAGGTGACCCGTGTCTCCGACGGCTCCGCCGTCACCTGGCCGGTGCCGCTCAGCGGCGGTGCGGCGCCGAAGCTGCTGTGGGACACCTCGTCCCTGGCCGGCAGCGGCGGCCGGCAGATCGGCGCCCGCTTCGGTGGGTCGTACGCCCCGCCGGAGGCCGAACCGGTCTCGGTGATCGTCGACCGTGTCGAGGTCATCGAGGGCGGCACGGGCGACGACATGCAGGAGTCGGAACCCGCCCAGGCCTACGCCCTGGAACAGGCCGAGGCCCGCGCGGCGGAGAACCCCGACGCCTACGCCCCGCCCTATGTCGCCCCGGCGACGGGTGAACTGGTCGCACCGGTCGTGGAGTCGGCCTCGGCCGACGCGGCGTCCGCCCCGATCCAGGTGACGCAGGCCCCGGCCGACGAGGGCAGCGGACTGCCCGCCGAGGACACGGAGGACGGCACCAAGCCCGACACCGCGAGCACCGAGACGGAGACTCCGGCGCCGCCCGCCGACGGGTCCACGGAGACCACCGGTGAGGAGTCGTTCGCGATGCCCGAGGACACCACGGAGACCACTCCCGCACCTGCCGGGCCGACCGTCACCGAGCAGGTCGCCCCGCGCACCGAAGTGGTGGAGCACAGCGTCACCGCGCTGGAGTCCGTACGCGACGAGGTCCTCCAGTTGTCGGAGGCGGAACTGCCCGGCGTGAGCGGACTGCGCATCGCCTCCGTGGACGCCGCGGAGAACCGCGTCGTCGTGGCGACCGAGACGGCCGCCCCTGCGCTGGTCACGGCCCTGGGCGAGCGGTACGGCACCGACACCGTGGCCGTGCAGGTCACGCCCGGGGTCGACGCGCTGGCACCCCAGGCGACCCGCTACAACGACACCTCGCCCTACTACGGCGGGGCCCGCATCTACTCGCAGCTGACCAACAGCTCGGCATCGTGGTGCACGGCGGGCTTCCCCTGGAAGTACAACGGCAAGTGGTACATGGCGACCGCGGGCCACTGCACCACCGGCAACGGAGCCATCCTGAACCCCAGCCAGAACGACTACATCGGCCCCGTCGTCCGGGACAACTGGAAGAACGGGTACGGGTCGGTCAAGCTCTCCGGGCAGGGCTACTACTCCGGTGACCTGGCGTTGTACCGGATCAACAGCGACAGCTCCGCGTCGGCCCGGATCTACAAGGGCGGCAAGACGTCCACCTCGTCCCGGCCCGTCCACGACTACTGGCGACGCTGGGCGCAAGAGGGCGACAAGGTCTGCACGGGCGGCATGATGACCGGCGAGAAGTGCGGCTGGAAGGTGACCGACACCCAGGTGAACTTCACCTACTCCGGCGGTACGAAAGCCAAGAACATGGTCGTCGCCAAGAAGACGTCCGGATCCTGCACGATCAACGGTGACTCCGGCGGTCCGGTGTACACCGTCGACGGCAGCGGACGCGCCTTCGCGAAGGGCATCATCTCCGGCGGCGGTGGCGGCGGCGGCGACAACAGCGGCGGGTTGTTCGACCCGTGCTGGCTATACTTCACCGACATCGGGTTGGCCAACAGCGCCTTCCCCGGCACGGTAGCGAGGTACTGACATGCGCCGCGCCCTTCTCACACCGTTGCTGGCGGTATCCCTGACCGGATGCTCGCTCCTCGGCCAGGACACACCGTGCACCGAAGCCGACGCGGACTCGCAGGTCTCCGCCGTGTGGCAGCCCGCCGACTTCGGCGGCCGGGACGAGGCAAGGATCCGGCTGTGTGTGGACGACACCTGCGAGGAGCGGACATCGGGCAGCCCCGATGACCCGTTCGCCTCACTGTCGGTCCAACTCCCCGACGACATCGGTGCGTCCACCGTGCCGGTACGGCTCACCGTGACGTCCGCGAAGAGCGGTGACACGGTCGTCGAGGACAGCACCCGGGCCAAGCTGACGGAGCAGCACCCCAACGGCACGTCCTGCTCACCCACCACATGGACGGCGACATTCCGTGCCCACCCCGACAAGGGCCTCACCTCACCCGAGGGCATGAAGCTCCAGTAAGCCAGTAAGCCAGTAAGCCAGTAAGCCAGTAAGCCCGTAAGCCCGTAAGCCCTCTACCCGAGCGCCCGTCCCCCGGCACCACCCGGGGGACGGGCGCTTCGCGCCGTTCTCCCGCCGCATCATCGGCTGGTCCGCCTCCGCACTCCCGAGGTGGGAATCAGGGAGGAACGTCAGAACCGTTGACGCGCACTCGCCCCACCTCTACCTTCTGATCGATTCGCCGAACTTAGTTCGAAATATCGACCACCTGTGGTTGTGAGGGTCCTCCCTCCCGCTGATCCTCCCTGCCCGCACCCTGGAGAGCACATGAGCGCAAGTCCCAGCCCCGGCTCCCACCCGTCGCGCCGACTGTTCCTCGGCATGGCCGCGACCGTGCCGCTGGCCGTGACCGGAACACTGACCTTCGGCGCCCTGCCCGCCTACGCCGCGGACTCGGCCTACGTCATGGGCTACTTCACCGAGTCCACGACCATGCTCGAGGCCAACTACGGCCTGCACCTGGCGGTCAGCACCGACGGCCTGCGCTGGATGCCGCTGAACCAGAACAACCCCGTGGTCACCCCCACCGCGGGCGCGGGCGGTCTGCGCGACCCGTTCATCATGCGCAAGCAGGACGGCACCTTCGTCGTACTCGCCACCGACCTCAAGGGCACCGACTGGAACTACAACAGCCAGTACATCCACGTCTGGGACTCCGCGGACCTGCGCACCCTCACCGGCTACCGCCGACTGAAGCTGCACGACATGGTCACCCACAGCTGGGCGCCGGAGGCATTCTGGGACGCCGGCCGCGGCCAGTACGGAATCATCTACTCGTCCGTCAACTCCAGCGGACACAACGTGCTCATGGTGAACTACACCACCGACTTCCAGACGGTCACGTCCCCGCAGGTCTTCTTCGACCCCGGTTACGACATCATCGACGGCGACCTCGCCGTGGGAGTGAACGGCGTCAACTACCTGTACTACAAGAAGGACCAGACGCTCGTCGGCGCGCGGTCCACCACTCTCGCCCCGGGCAGCTTCACGCCCTTCAGCACGCCGGTGTCCCACGGCGGCACCGAGGCCCCGACCCTGGTGAAGTCCCTGACGTCCAGCACCTGGTACCTGTGGGGCGACACCTACTCGCCCAACGGAGTCTTCTATGCCTGGCAGAGCAGCGACCTCGCCGCCGGCACCTGGACCGCGCTGGACCAGCGCCTCTACACCCAGCCCCTCAACTCCAAGCACTGCACCATCGAGACGATCACCACGACCGAGTACAACAACCTCGTGGCGAAGTGGGGCTCTCCTGCCTGGAACCGACTGAAGTCCTACAACTACCCGGGCCGCTACGTCCGCCACGCCAACTCCGTCGGCCGTATCGATGCCTACCCGTTCGACCCGTACCCCGACTCGCAGTGGAAGCTCGTGCCCGGCCTGGCAGACAGCGCGGGCGTGTCCTTCCAGTCGGTCAACTACCCCACCCGCTACCTGCGCCACTACAGCTACAACCTGCGACTGGACGAGAACGACGGCACCTCGACGTTCGCCGCGGACGCCACGTTCTACAAGACCGCCGGCCTGGCCGACTCCTCCTGGTCGTCCTTCCGCTCGTACAACTTCCCGACCCGCTACATCCGGCACACCGACTACGTCCTGCGCATCGACCCGATCTCCACCACCACCGAGAAGGCCGACGCCACGTTCTTCGTCGGCTACTGAGAAGCGACTGACGGCGTTTCGTGCACCCACAGGGCGAGGTGTGCAGCACGGCAGCCTCGCTCTCGAAGCACGTGACCGCGATCCTGTGGTGTGCGTGATCGTCCACGCACACCACAGACTGCCGGAATCCGGTTGGTTCCGCCTGGGGAGGCGCCCTACTGTGGCGCGGTGACGACTCAGGTGATCATTCTCAACGGTGGTTCCAGCTCGGGGAAGTCCGGGATCGTCCGGTGCCTGCAGGCCGTACTGCCGGATCCGTGGCTGGCGTTCGGGGTCGATTCCTTCGTCGACGCGATGCCCGCGCGGATGCGGGCATTTGACGAGGGAATCACGCTCGCGGCGGACGGCAGCGTGAGCGTCGGCGCGGACTTCCGGGCGTTGGACGCGGCCTGGATCGAGGGCATCGCGGCAATGGCCCGTGCCGGCGCCAGGGTCATCATCGATGACGTCTTCCTCGGCGGAGCAGCGTCCCAGCAACGGTGGCAGAAGGCTCTTGGCGGACTGGACGTGCTGTGGATCGGCGTCAGGTGCGAGAGTGCGGTCGCCGCAGGCCGCGAGGTCGCACGAGGAGACCGGATCCAGGGAATGGCCGCGTTGCAGGCGGATGTGGTCCACCAAGGGGTGACCTATGACCTGGAGGTCGACACGACGCACACCGAATCCCTGGTGTGCGCCCGCACCATCGCCGCCCAGGTCGGCTGACCGACGGAGCCTCAGCTTGGTCGGCCTGCGAGCCATGACCGGCTGTGCCGGCCACACAGCGTGCGGCATCCCCGCGTCGTAGATCTCTCCGGCCGCTCCCCGGCCTGTTCTGCCTCAGCGCTCGAGCCGGCGTGCGATTCCTGTGAAGTGGCAGTGAAGATTCGGGACTTGGGGGTATCCGGGGACGTACGTCCGGACTTCACGGGCGTCACACGACACGGCATGGCCGGCGCGAGGTCCGGCCGGAAGGGCGGGAACATGATGGTGGCCAGGACGCGGACCACTTGGGTGTTCGGTTCGCTTCTCGCGGGGGTGATGCTTGTCTCCGGGTGCGGAGACGATTCCTCCGACGAGGCCTTCTCGGGGCAGAAGGCCGATGACATCGCGGCCAAGGCGGTCGCTGCCACTGACAAGGCGTCTTCTGTCCACATGAAGGGGACTGCGCAGGTCAAGGGAGCAAGCACCGTCGAACTCGACATCCGAGTGGACGACCAGGGCAACTGCACCGGAACCATCAGCGGCGACGGCGCCCGGGCCCAGTTGTTACGCAGCAAGGGCGGCGACGTTCTGATCAAGGGCGACCGCACCTTCTGGACCAACTCGGCGCGCGCGGGTGGCGGTGACGCCAAGCAGGGTGAGCAGCTCGCCGGCAAGCTGGCGGGCAAGTGGGTCGCCGCTCCCGCGGATGGGCCGGACGCCGCCTTCTGCGACAAGAAGCGGTTTCTGGCCTCCATGGACCAGGACAAGACCGAACGGCAGGGCATGAAACGCGGGACAACGACCGAGGTCGGTGGCGAGGATGCCCTCACCCTGGAGAAGCAGCAGGAGGGCAATCGCATCAGCATGCATGTCGCCACCGAGGGGGAGCCCTACATCCTCAAGGCCGCAACCGCGGGCTCCGAGGACAGCAGCATGACCTTTGACGACTACGGCGAGAAGGTCAAGGTGCAGCCCCCGGCTCAGGACGAGATCGTCGACCCGGCGGACACGCAGGCATAACCACGGGGCTCCCGCTCTGCCCGCCCGTGAGGATGCGCTCGGTGAGCAGAGTCGAGACCGGCACACAGCGGAAGCGGCCGGCCCCGGGACACCCGGGAAACAGCCCTGTTGTGTGATGTGTGAGCCCGGCCGACCACCTACCGGCCGGGCTCACGGAGTGAGCGTCCAAGGGTTCCGGGCCCTCACGGCACCTCGGCTTCCACCGCATGGCGAGGACCGCCAGGTGCCCTCCAGCAGCTGCGAGCACAACCGCCGGCGCGGTCGCGTCCGGCAACGCCGGCCGTGTCGACGGCACGGGCGGCGCGGCGCGGATGCCGGGTCAGGCAGCGCTCTTCTTCCGGCGGCGCCCGGTGCCCGAGAGTGCGTCGATGAGGTCATCCCGGCTCATCCTGGAGCGGCCGGTGATGTTCTGCTCGGTGGCCCGCTGGTACAGCTCCGCCTTGCTCAACTCGCGCAGCTCGTCCTTGCTCCCGCCCCGGCTGCGACCCTGTGTCGACGCGCGGGTCGTCTTCGGCGGGGCCTTCTTGCCGGCGGTCTTCTTCGCCGCGGGCTTGCGGGACGTCCTCCGGTCCGCCGTCTTCTTCCGCCGCGCGGCAGGCTCCTTGCCTCCGCGGCCCCGGGCCTGATCGAGACTGCTCTGCAGGATCTCGGCCAGGTCGATGACGTTGGTGGCCCGGGGCGCCTCCTCGGCGAGGGCGACCTCCTCACCCTCGGCCTTCGCCTTGACCAGCTCCCGCACCTTCTCCTGGTAGGTGTCGTGATAGCGACTCGGCTTCCAGGGCGCGCTGAGGGCGTCGATCAGCTGGGTCGCCATGTCCAGCTCCTTGCCCCTGCCCGCACGGCGTGCGGGCAGCTCGGGCAGCTCTTGGCCCGGGTCGCGGACTTCGTCGGGCCAGTGCAGGGTCTGGAGCACCAGGACGTCGTCCTGCGCGCCCAGCGCGGTCAGGTACTGCTTGCCGCGCATCACGAACGTGGCGATACCGACCTTGCCGCCTCCGCGAGCGCCGCCCGCAGCAACTCGTACACCTTGGTGTACTCCTTGCCGCGGGGGCCGACGTAGTAGGTGCGGTCGAAGTAGGCCGGCTCGATGTCGGCCAGGTCGACGAAGTCGCTGATGTCGATGGTCCGGGAGCGGCCCGGCGCGATCTCGTCCAGTTCGTCGGGCTCGACGACGACGTACTCGCCGTCGGCCACCTCGTAGCCCTTGACGATGTCGTCGCCGGCCACTTCCTTGCCGGTGCGTTCGTTGACCCGCCGGTTGCGGATCCGGTCGGCGGTGTCGCGCTGGAGTTGGTGGAAGTGGACGGTGTGGTCACTGGTCGCCGTGTGCAGGCCGACCGGCACGCTGACCATCCCGAAGGTGATCACGCCGGTCCAGATCGCGCGTGCCACGGCCGACCACTCCCATCCTGCCTGTCCTCTTGGCGCCCCCCGACACAGCCGCCCCTGCCACCACGCTGGCATCCCCGCACGCCCAGCGCACGCCGGGCGCGTGCGAGCGGGAGAGCGGAGCATGACCGAGCCGTGTATCGGCGTGACCGGGGTGCCGCATTCGGCTGCGGTACGGCGCTCACGTGCCGGGTCCGCCAAGGCGGTGCACCTCCTGGACCGCCTCGCGTGCCTGCCGTTCGGCGCGGGCCAGGGCTTCGGCCGCCGCCTGCCGCCGTTCCTCGGCTTGTTGTTGCTCCTGCTCGGCTCGCTTCAGGACCTCGCGTGCCTGTTGCAGTTGCTGTTCGGCAGCGGTCACTTGCTGACGGGCCTGAGCGTGACGGTCCCGGGCCTGTCGCAGCTTCGCGTCCGCGTCCGTTTCGGCCGTGCGTCGGTCACGGAGGTCCTGCTCGGCCGCTTTGGCCGCCTTTCGCGCCCGGGTGAGTTCCTCCTGCCGACGGCGGCGCCGGTCGGCGAGTTCGTCCTTCGCCCGGGTCCGCGTCGGCGGCGGCGCGGCTTTTCGTTCGGGCGGCTCGGGAGGCTTGGGCGGTGCGCCGGCCGCCGTGGGGGTGGCAGGGGGAAACGTCGACGGCGGGACGAGGGGGGATGTCAGGCGTCCGGCGGCCCACTGGTCGGCGGCGTCCTGGTCGGCCAGCACGGCGCGCAGGGTGGATTCGACGTCCTGCTGTGCGGTGTCCGACAGCCGGTGACCGGCCTTCCGGGCGAGCTGGGCGGTCTGCCGGGACAGGGCGGAGACGATACCGCGGCGCTGCTCCGAGAGCTCTTTGATCCCCTCGGCGTCCAGCGTCTGGTAGGCCTCGCGCAGCGCCTGCCCGAGCTGAAGGAAGCGCCGGCTCTCGTCCGGCTGGGAGCGCAGCAGTAGGTTGGCCGCCCAGGCCGCGAGGGTGGGGCGGCGGGCGGCATGGATGAGTCGGGCATCCTCCGCGTGGCCGGCAGTCCTGGCCGCGGCGGCCAGTACCTCCCGGCGGGCCACGAAGTCGGGCGGTGGCGTGGCGTAGAGCTCGTCAAGAACGGCCTCGACGTCGTGCCCCGCGCCACCGCGGCCGCTCTTACGCTGCATGCTCTTCAGGTTCCACCGAGCCAGGCCGCCGCGCACGTGGGGTCTTCCGCCCGTGCGGTGCGGTCGGCGGTCAGGTGGGTGGCCGTCTCTTCGCTGACCAAGGACGTGACTGCGAGTCGACCTCAAGCGCCAAGCCGCTGGGGCAGCGCGGGGTGGGCCCACTCAGCGGTCGATCTGCGTTGTTGAGACCAGCTGCGCATTTCGCGCGGGCCCGTGCCATTCGAGGAAGAGGACGGTGGCGTCGTCGGAAAGGCGGCCGTGGTGGTGGTCGAGTACGGCCTGCATGAGACGGCGCAGCGTTTCGGGGACGGGCAGTCCGTCGGCGTGGTGTCGGATGATGAAGTCGGTGAACTGGGCGAGGCCGAATTCACGACCGCGCAGGTCGCGGGCTTCGGTGATGCCGTCGGTGTAGAGCAACAGCCGGTCACCGGGCTGCAGCTGTTCGGTGCACACCGTGACACCGAGTCCGAGACGGGTGCCCATGGGGTGTGCCGGCCGGCACCGCAGCGTGGTCGTCCAGCGGCCGTCACGGATCAGTACGGGGGGATGGTGGCCGCGGTTGACCCAGGTGAGGGAGCCGGTGGCGGCATCGAGGTCGGCGAGGATCCCGGTCACGTAGCGCTGGATTCCGAACTCCTGCAGCATGACCTGTTCGATGCGGTCGCTGATGGTGGCCAGGTCGGCGCCCTGGCGGCGTTCGGCCCGGCAGGAGGCGACCGCCAGGTTGGCGGTCAGGCCGGCGGCGGTGTCGTGGCCCATGGCGTCGAAGATCGCCAGATGGACGGTGTCGCCGGCCACGGCGTAGTCGAAGGCGTCGCCGGCGATGTCGTACGCGGGTTCCATCGCGGCGGCGATCACCACGTGACGGTTGGCGTGGGTCAGGGGCGGCGTCAGCTTCCACTGCATCTCGGCGGCGATGTTCATGGGCCGGCGCCGCACCAGGCGCGCGTAGGAGTCGCTGAAGGGGCGCTTGCTGACCAGTAGGTGACCCATCAGTGATGCGAGGTGGCGGATCGCCGCGTCCGATCCGGCGGCGGCCTCGACGCGGAGAACGGCCAGGCGTTCCGTGCCGTCCAGCACCGGCACCCAGTACACGCGGCGCTCTCCGACGGGTTCCGGGCCGGACAGGGTGCGCGTGTACCGGAAGACCCTCCCCGGCAGGGAGGACTCGATCGGGTACTCCTGGCCTCCCTCCCCCGCGTCCAGGCCCCGCCCGGTCAGCTCCCGCAGCGACACCTGGCGCAGGTCGGCGACGTAGAGCCGGGCGTCGTGCAGGCCGCCGAGGGCAGCGTGCTCGGTCAGCAGATCGGGCAGGTCCTCCAGCGCCGCCAGATGCGCGGCGTCCAGAAGGCCGCCCAGCATCCGCGCTGTGCCGTCGCCGGTCATGATCACCGCCTTGACCCGGTACCACGAGGGTGGATACGCCGAGTTGCCCGCACTGAGGAGTTCATTCTCCGAACAGGGAAAACGACGGCCGTCCTCCGCATCGGGGGGCAACCGCCCGTGTCTCTCCGTTGCCGTGCCGTGCCGCAGCTGTCACCGCCGGGACGTAGGTGCTGTACGCCGGTGGGGACGGCCGACGGGCCCGCGGAGACGCCCTGCGCGAAAGGAACGGCCGCTCATCTGTGATGCACCTGCGACAGACGTTCGTCGCTGCGCTTACGCATCGCTGTCCTGGGCACTTGGAGGTCATCACACGCCGCCGCATCCCCCGGTGAGGGCCCGTACCCCGGGCGGGAAGGCGTTCAGGCACCCCAAGGAGCGACCGTGAGCATTCGTATCGGAGTGGAGGAAGAGTTCCACATCCTGGAGGTGGAGAGCGGGCTGCTCGTGCCACGCGCCGACCCCGTGCTGCAACGGCTTCCCCGGAGCAACTTCACGACAGAACTCCACCAGTCCACCGTGGAGTCGAACAGCGGTGTGCACACGTCCCTGCACGACCTGTACGCCGACCTCACCAGAACCAGACGGCGGCTGGATGCGGCCGCCTCCTCACTGGGGCTCGCGGTGGTGGCCGCCGGGACGGCGCCGCTGGCACCCGGCGCCTCCGCGCATCCCACCGCCGACGCGCGTTACCTCCACATGGTCGAGGAGTACGGCAAGGTCGCCGACGAGCAGCTCATCTGCGGCGCCCAGGTCCACGTCGACATACCCGACCGGGACACGGCGGTACGGGTGATGTGCGCGGTCTCTCCCTGGCTGCCCGTGCTCCTGGCGATGTCCGCCAGCTCACCGTTCTGGCAGGGATCCGACACCGGTTACGCCAGCTGGCGCACGCTGCTGTGGCAGCGCTGGCCCACCGCGGGCCCGGTCGGCTGTTTCGCGAGCGCGGCCGAGTACGACGCCGCGGTGCGCGATCTCGTCCGGGCCGGGATCATCAGCGACGCCGGGATGATCTACTACGACGTGCGCCCGTCCGCGCATCTGCGGACGCTGGAACTCCGTATCTGCGACGCCTGCCCGCGCGTCGAGACCGTCGTGCTCATCGCCGGACTGTTCCGCGCTCTGGTGACCGAGGCCAGCGAGCGGCTGCGCACGGGCGAGGCGCGGGCCTGCGACGGACGGCACGAATGGCTGCGCGGCGCCGCCTGGCGGGCCGCCCGATTCGGCATCGAGGGCACCCTGGTGGACCCCGAGACCCACCGCGAAGCACCAGCGCCGCAGGTCGTACGGAAGCTGCTCACGCGACTTCGTCCGGCGCTCGAGGCCCACGGGGACTGGCAGACCGTCCGGGCGCTGACAGACGCGGCCCTCGCCGACGGCAGTGCCGCTCGCCGTATGCGCAGGACGGCACAGGAAGAGGATCTGCTTGCCTGTGTCGACATGCTGATCGCCGAGACCCGCGGCGAGCGCAGGGGACGCGGGTCGGCACCGGTCGGCCGTAAGAACGCGCCCTCGTCCGGCACCGGCATGACGGCCCCTCCTGTCGGATCCGGGACACCGGAGGCCATCGGCCGCTGAGGCGCCGGTGAACGTCATGAGCCCAGCAGCACACCCCACAGGCTTCGGGGGTGAGACGCGTCGGCTCCCCGCAGCCTGCAGCCGGCATGCCCAGGGCAGCGGGACGCTCGGCGAGGCCCCGGTGGACGCCGCGAATCGGTCGCCCCCACTCTCGGCAGCCGCACCGCGTCCCATCCTTCACCCACCTGTTCAGGAGAGCGTTCGTCATGTCCAGCAGCACCGTCCGGGTCGTGACCGGCAGGCGCGACTTGACACTCCCGTACCGGCACGCGGCCAATGACGCACGGAAGGGAGGCGGCCAGTCATGTGCGGTTTGAGCGGGGAGATCCGCTTCGACGGCCGACGGCCCGACCTCGCGGCCGTCGAGCGCATGAGCGACCGGCTGGCCGCGAGGGGACCCGACGGCGAGGGCATCTGGACGCGGGGCGCGGTGGCGCTGGGACACCGACGACTGAAGATCATCGACCTGTCGGACCACGGAGCACAGCCGATGACCGACGCCTCGGGCGAACTCACCGGCGTCTTCAACGGCTGCGTGTACAACTACCAGGAGCTGCGTGAAGAGCTCCGCGGACTCGGCCACCGCTTCATGTCGACGTCCGACACCGAGGTCGTGGTGAAGGCCTACCAGCAGTGGGGGACCGCCTGTGTCGAGCACTTCTACGGCATGTTCGCCTTCGCCCTCGTCGAGCACCGCACCGGCCGCGTGGTGCTGGGCCGTGACCGGCTCGGCATCAAGCCCCTGTATCTGGCACAGGCACCCGGCCGGCTCAGGTTCGCCTCCTCGCTGCCGGCCCTCCTAGCAGCCGGGGACGTGGACACCTCACTCGATCCGGTGGCCGTCCACCAGTACCTGAGCTGGCACGCCACCGTGGCGGCGCCGCACACCGTCATCAACGGTGTGCGCAAGCTCCCCCCGGCCACCGTGCGCGTCATCGAGCCGGACGGCACCCACCGCGACCACCGCTACTGGCAGCCGTCGTACACGCGCCGGGCGGAGTACGCCGGCATGGGCCCGGACGAATGGCGTGACGCGGTGCTGGAGGCACTGCGCACCGCCGTACGCCGACGGATGGTCTCCGACGTGCAGGTGGGAGTCCTGCTCTCCGGCGGCCTGGACTCCAGTCTGATCGTCGCGCTGCTGGTCGAGGAGGGTCAGCGCGACCTGATGACGTTCAGTGTCGGATTCGAGGCGGAGGGCGGCGAGGAGGGTGACGAGTTCCGTTACTCGGATCTGGTGGCCCGTGAGTTCGACACCGACCACCGGCGGCTGATGGTCCCCTCCGACCGGGTGTCCACGGCTCTGGACGGGGCGGTCGCGGCGATGAGCGAGCCGATGATCAGCCACGACGTGGTCGCCTTCTACCTGCTGTCCGAGCAGGTGTCCAAGGACGTGAAGGTGGTCCAGAGCGGTCAGGGTGCCGACGAGGTGTTCGCCGGCTACCACTGGTATCCGCAGCTGGCCGCGGTCGCCCGTGAGGAGGAACCGGACCGCTACGCCGAGACGTACTTCGACCGGCCGCATGCCGACCTCACCCGGATCCTGCAGCCACACCTGCTGCCCTGTGACGATGTCTCGGGCGGCTTCGTCAGGCAGCACATGGCGGCGCCCGGGGCGCAGACCGCCCTGGACGCGGCCCTGCGCCTGGACACGCACGTCATGCTCGTGGACGACCCCGTGAAGCGGGTCGACAACATGACCATGGCCTGGGGCCTGGAGGCCCGAGTGCCGTTCCTCGACCACGAACTGGTGGAGCTGGCCGCGGCCTGCCCGCCGGAACTCAAACTGGCCGACGGCGGCAAGGGAGTGCTGAAGGAAGGGGGCCGCAAGGTCCTGCCCCGAGAGGTCGTCGACCGCCCCAAGGGTTACTTCCCGGTCCCGGCCATCAAGCACATGGCGGGCCCCGTCCTGCACCGGGTGCGCGAGGCGCTGGAGGCACCCGAGGCGAAACGGCGCGGTGTCTTCCAGGAGTCGTACGTGGCCGACCTGCTCGCGGCACCCGACGAGCACCGGACCAAGCGCGGAGCCAACGCCCTGTGGCAGGTAGCTTTGTTGGAGATATGGCTGCAGACGCACGGGATCAAGTGACCGACGAGCTGAGCACCGGGGCCTCGCACGGGGCGGCGCCCGCCCGGCCGTCCGTCGCCGCTCACCCCCGGGCGCCCTCCGTGGCTCCGGCGGCCGCGCAGTCGCCGGACTCCCGATCGGCGGACGTGCACGGTTCTGCCGCCGCCGCCCCGGCTCCGGTGCCCTTGCCCGAGGCGGGAGGCCCGCGGGATGCCGTGACCCGGCTGCACGCGCACGGCTGCTGGTATCCCTCCGCCAACACTGACGGCACCCAGGTGGCCTTCATCTGCGACCGGGGCGGCGTCCCCCAGCTGTGGGCCGGGCCCGTCGACGGTGACGAGGTGCGCCTGCTCGACTCCTCCCCGGATCCCGTCAAAGAGGTGTCCTGGTCACCGGACGGCCACTGGATCGCGTACACCACCGCACCAGGCGGTGGCGAGCACACGCGGGTGCTGTGCGTGCGGCCGGACGGCACCGGCCGCCGCATTCTGGCCGGGGCCGACCCGGCCAGCTCCGCCTACCTGGGCCGCTGGGCGCACGACGGCTCGGCCGTCGCCGTCACCGTCGCCGCACCGCCCGCCCGCACGTACGGCGACGGTACGGGACAGCTCGCACAGCCCGTCCCGGCCGACAGCCACCCCGACGGCACCCGCCTGCCGGCCGACTGGGCCGAGCGCGACGGCCGTGCCACTCTCCTCGGAGCGGCCACGTACGACGTGGGTCCGGGGACCGGGCCGGACGTGACGCCGATCGACCTGACGGCCGTCGCGGCACCGGCGGTCCGGTCCGGTGGCGGCCTGTCGGCCTACCTGATCGATCCCGACGGCCTGGCGTCGCCCGTTCTGCTCGCCACGGAGACGCACGCCGCCACCTTGCGCGTGTGCGACCTCAGCCGTGACGGCGCGCTCGTCCTGTTGCGCCGAGGACCGCGCGGACGTCGGGAGGCGGTTCTCCGGCGTACGGCCGACGCGGCGACGACCTGCACCGTTCCTGTCGCCGACGGTGATCCGTGGATCGGCCGGTTCTCTCCCGACGCCCGGACACTGTGGCTGCGCAGCAACGCGGACCGCGAGTACGCGGCACTGTTCGCCGTCGCTCTCGACGCCGACGGTGAACCGCGCGGCAGGTCGGTCGTGGCGGAACGTGAGGGCAGCGACCTCGAACTGCTGGCCTTCGCCCAGGACGGCCGTACCGCCGCGCTGGTGTGGAACGTGCTGGGCGCGAGCCGACTCGAATCCGTCGAGACCTTCCCGACGCGACAGGCCCCGGACCGCACCGGGGCGGCCGCGCCGATTGCACTGCCCCACGAGGTCGTCACACGGATCACGGCAGCCGGTCCCGGCCGACTGGTGCTCGCGCTGTCCGGGTCCCAGCGCCGGCCGGGCGTCTGGGCCCACGACGGCGCCTCCCCGCTACGCACCCCGTGGTCCTCCCGTGACGAGGACGCCGTCCCGCCGGGCCGCCCGCCCGTGCGCCCCGTCCCCCTGCGCCTCACGGCACGGGACGGACTGCCCCTGAGCGGCTGGTACTACAGGGCGCCGGGGCGCGCTCCGGGCGAGCCGGCGCCCTGCGTGATCCACCTGCACGGCGGTCCCGAGGAACAGGAACGCCCGGTGTTCAACCCGCTCTACCACGAACTGATCGGGCGTGGACTCGACGTCTTCGCCCCCGATGTCCGCGGCTCCTCCGGGCACGGCAGGTCGTTCGTCGACGCCGACCTCGGCGCCGGTCGCTTCGCCGCCCTGGACGACGTCGCCGACTGCGCGGCCCACGCGGTGACGGCGGGTCCCGCCGACCCGACACGGCTGGCGGTCATGGGGCGTTCGTACGGCGGCTATCTGACCTTCGCCTCCCTCGTGTGGCACCCGGATCTGTTCCGCACCGGAGTCGCCGTCTGCGGCATGTCCGACCTGCTGACCTTCTTCGCCGGTACGGAGCCCTGGCTCGCGGAGTCGGCGGCGCACAAGTACGGCCACCCCGAGCGCGACCGCGAGCTGTTGCACGCCCTGTCCCCGATGAGCCGCATCGACGCCCTGCGGGTGCCGCTGCTCGCCATCCACGGCGAACACGACACCAACGTGCCACCGGGGGAGTCGGAGCAGTTCGTACGGGCCGCGCGAGAACGCGGCGTACCCGCCGAGGTCCTCACCCTGCGTGACGAGGGCCACGACTTCCTGCGCGCGGACAACCGGCGACTGTTCCGCCGGGCCGCGGCGGACTGGATGGAGCGGTACCTCCACGTCTGACCCCTCGGCAGTACTCACGTCCGAACCTCTCGGCCGTACAGAGGATGGTTCGATCGCCGGGCGAGGGGGGTACTCGTGGGTCTCCACATATCGCCGCATACCGGCCGGAGCTTCCAGGAGGTGATGGGAGTGGCAACCTCGTCAAGGTCGTCGATGGAGACCCATCCCGACATCGTCGACATGCGCAACCGTCATGAGATGGCGGAGCGCGCCACCAGTACACCCAGGGCACAGGCCATCGAGGCCATGGCGTTCCTCACCGGCGTGTACCTGGCGGCCTCCCCGTGGATCGCGGGCTTCAGCAACCTGTCCGCGCTGGCGGTCAACAATCTCGTCGTCGGCATCGCCTATGCACTGTTGATGAGCGGAGGTTTCGGCCGCGCCTACGAGCGAACGCACAGCATGGCGTGGGCCGCCTGCGCACTGGGTGCGTGGACCATCATCGCGCCGTGGGCCGTCTCTGGTGACGTCAGCACCACCAGGACCGTCTGGAACAACGTCATCGTCGGTGTCATCGGCCTCCTGCTGGGTCTGGCCGCCAGCGCCGTCGCCGGCGAGAGGAGGCCGTCGCGGGCCGGACGTGGGTCCGCCACATAGACCGAGGCCGAGTCGTATCGCCTCGTCTGCCGCCTCCCTCCGAAGCCCGGACCGGCCCGCTCCGGTCCGGGCAGAGGGCGTCCGGCCCACGTACGGGCTTACAGCCGGCCGAACTTCGACCGCAGGGAGACCTACTCGGGAGGAACGATGGATCATTCGCGGGTGCCGGTGCTGGAGGCGTTGCAGGAGTTCCGGCGTCGAGGAGACGTGGCCTACGGTCCGCCGGGGCACAAGCAGGGCCGCGGCGTGGACCCGCGGATGCTGGAGATCGTCGGGTCCGACGTGTCCGCCCGGACGTGCTGTCCCTCAACGGGCTCGACGACCGCCGCCAGTCCCAGGGTGTGCTCAGCCAGGCCCAGGCACTCATGGCCGATGCGGCCGGCGCCGAGCAGGCGTTCTTCTCCACGTGCGGCAGCTCCCTGTCGGTGAAGACCGCCATGCTTGCCGTGGCCGGCCCCGGTGAGAAGCTGCTTGTTGTCGCGCAACGCGCACAAGTCCGTGGTGGCGGCCGTCGTCGTCAACGGGGTCGAGCCGATCTGGGTCCGCCCGAAGTTCGACCGGGAGCGGCACCTCGCCCACCCACCGGAGCCCGACGACGTACGGCGCCGCCTTGTGGAGCACCCGGACGCCAAGGGCATGCTGCTGATCACACCGACCGACTGGGGCACGTGCGCGGACGCCAAAGGCGTGGCGCGGGTGTGCCACGAGTTCGACGTCCCTCTCATCGTCGACGAGGCGTGGGGGCGCCCACCTGCCGTTCCACCCCGACCTGCCGGCCTGGGGCATGGACGCCGAGGCCGACCTGGTGGTCACCAGTGTCCACAAGATGGGCAGTGCCATCGAGCAGAGCTCCGTCTTCCACCTCCAGTACGACCGGGTGTCGCCCGAGGCTCTCAAGCAAGGGAGGACCTCCTCGGGACGACCAGCGCCTCGACCCTGGTGTACGCGACCCTCGACGGCTGGCGCCGTCAGATGGTCGAGCACGGGCGCGAACTCCTGGACGCGGCGCTGCATCGCGCGGAGCGGATCAGGCTCGCGGCCGGTGAGCTGCCCGGGCTGCGGCCCATGGGAAAGGAGGTCGTCGAGGAGGGGCTCGCCGACTCCTTCGGCCCCCTGAAGATCGTGGTGGACGTGCGGGACCTGGGCGTCAGCGGCATGCAGGCGGCCGAGTGGCTGCGGGCCCACCGGCACGTGGACGTCGGCGGCTCCGACACCTGCCGTATCAGCGCCTCGATCACGCATGCCGACGACGACGAGACCGAGAAGATCCTGCTGGACGCCCTGCGCGCCCTCGTCGACGGCGCCGACTCCATCGAACACCAACCGCCGGTCCACCTGCCGGAGCCCTCGGCGCTGGAGCTGGAGCAGGCCATGCTGCCTCGCGAGGCGTTCTTCGCCGAGGTGGACCACGTGCCCGCGGAACGCGCCGCGGGACGGATCGCCGCGGAGATGATCAGCCCGTACCCGCCGGGCGTGCCGGTGATCGCGCCCGGAGAAGTGATCACCGACGAGATCCTCGACTACCTGCGCAGCGGCGTCGAACACGGCGTCCTGATCCCGGACGCGGCCGACCCCTCGGTCAGGACACTGCGGGTGGCCGCGCGGCGCTGAGGGCAGGCCGGGCGGATGCCGCGGTGGGCAGGAGACGCGGCCCGTGACGACACAGCGCTCACGAGAGAACCACGGAGCCGACAGCGGAGCGGGCCGTCCATGTGCTCAGGGCCCGGCGCGGGCCGAAGCTTCGACAAGACCCGCGCCGGACCACCGACGGGTCCGCCCTGAACGGGAGAGCGCTGATACCCCTCCGAAGCCTCCGGCCCGCTCCATGACTTGAATCGCGGACAGGGGCTACACACCGGGATCCGCGCCCCAAAGCCCGCCGAGCTGAAGCCGGTTCAGGGACGCTGCGCCGGAACGCTCTGATGCACGAGATGCGGATCCGTCACCGCCACCGGCAGCACGATCTCGTCGATGCGCGCCATCAGGTCCGCCTCCAGCGTCACACCGGCCGCCTTCGCGTTCTCCGCCACCTGCTCGGGCCGGGAGGCGCCGACGATCGCTGCGGACACGTTGCTGTTCTGCAGCACCCACGCGACCGCCAGCTGAGCCAGGGTCAGGCCGGCCTCGTCGGCCAGCGGCTTCAGCCGCTGCACCGCATCGAGCACCTCGTCCCGCAGGAAGCGGCTGATCATCGCCGAGCCCTTGTCGTCCGTCGCCCGCGACCCGGTCGGCGGCTGCTGCCCGGGAAGGTACTTGCCGGTCAGCACACCCTGGGCGATCGGCGACCACACGATCTGCCCGATGCCCAGCTCCTCGCTGGTCGGCACGACCTCACCCTCGATCACCCGCCACAGCATCGAGTACTGGGGCTGACTCGACACCAGCGGGATCCGCAGCTCCCGCGCCAGGGCGTGCGCCCGCCGTATCTGATCGGCCGTCCACTCGGAGACGCCGATGTACAGGGCCTTACCGGAGTGGACCACGTCGGCGAACGCCTCCATGGTCTCCTCCAGGGGCGTGAACCGGTCGAACCGGTGCGCCTGGTAGAGGTCCACGTAGGAGGTCTCAAGCCTGCGCAGGGAGTTGTCGATCGACTCCATGATGTGCTTGCGCGACAGCCCGCGGTCGTTCTTCCCGGGGCCGGTGGGCCAGTACACCTTGGTGAAGATCTCGATCCCCTCGCGACGCTCGCCCTTCAGCGCCCGCCCGAGCACCGACTCGGCGCGTGTCTCGGCATAGACGTCAGCGGTGTCGAACGTCGTGATGCCTGCGTCGAGAGCGGCTCGCACACAAGCGAGGGCGGCTTCCTCCTCGACCTGTGAGCCGTGGGTCAGCCAGTTGCCGTAGGCGATCTCACTGATGATCATGCCGCTGTTGCCGAGATGCCGGTATTCCATCGTTGAACCCCTCGTAGCGTAGGTGTGCTCATGATCCCGCCTGAGCCGGTCGATGATGCGACCGGCTCAAGGAGATCATCCACCGAGGGACCGGCCGGGCGCGAGAGCGGCTTGTCATCCCAGCTCCGACCGATCGTGTGACCGCTTCGTCCCCGCCACGAACTCAACGCCCGCCCCTGCGATGCCGGCGTCCCCCGCCGACCAGCCGCCGCGGCTCGTCCCTCCTCTCCGGACACGCGTGGATCCGGCCGATAGTCTGATGGGGCCTGGCACATCAGCGTGTACTCAGCCGGAGCTCCAGCGACCGCAGCACAGGAGGAACCGTGGCCGGTCAGTTTGAGGCGACGACCGAGATCAACCGCCCCGTCGAAGAAGTCTTCGCCTTCCTCGCGGACGGCACGAACGACCCCGAGTTCAGCCCCAGGGTCCAGAAGATCACGAAGACTCCGCAGGGGCCGACGGCAGTGGGTACGGTCTTTACGAGCACGGTCAAGGACGCCGGTATGAAGACGGGCCGGGAGTTCCGGATCACCGCATTCGAGAGTCCCCACCGGATCCGCTGGACAGAGGTCTCGAAGAACCTCGTGACGGCCGACGAGGGTGGCTATGACCTGGAGGCGACCGGTCCGGCCACGACCAGGGTGAGGATCTTCAACGTCCTGGAAGGCCACGGCATCGGAAAGCTGCTGGTGGGCTTCGCGCTGGTTGCGGCACGCAAGGATGCTCCCGCGTTCGGGCAGCGGATCAAGGCGGCGGTCGAGGCGTCCTAGGCGCTGTCGTCAAGTACCGCCGCATCAGACCGGCAGCGTGGATCGTCTCGCTGTGCCTGCACGAGTACGCGCACCTTCGCACCGGCCTGCACAGCGGCGTCATCTCGGTCGGCGCGAAGGGCCTGCCGGTGCCGGGCCCGGACGCTACGGCGTGATCGAGCCCGGGCTGTTCGTACGGCACAGGCGCCAGGTGCGGCCGTTCGCGCCCTTCGGCCTGCTGTTCGTGTTCGCGCTGCTGTGGCTTCCCTCGATGAACAGCGCGTTCTTCGCCGTGACCGACTCGGTCCTGGGCGCCCTGGGGATGGGCGAGTTCGAGACGTGTACTGCGGCCAGGCACTGTTCCGCTTCAGGCAGGGCACGAACGAGTTCTGCTCGGTCCGCCCGTGGCAAACCCGTGCCGGGCGTCGGAGTCGGCCGTGCCCCGTGAGCCTGCGGCCGCTAGGCGCGGGTGAGCTGCATGGGGCCCCGGCGGCGGACCGGGTGCGGCCGCAGAGGTGGCCGCAGGGCATGCGACCGGCTTCGCGGAACGGTCCGCCCGGTCACCGGTGTCACCAGCCGTCAAGTCGGCCGCGAGGCACGGTCGTTCGCTGATGGGCGGCGGTAACCGGGACGCGAGGTCGCCGACGCGGCGCGGAGGCCGAGATGCGGGTCGGGGAGGGTGGGGGGAGCATGGGAAGTGGGTGGACACCGCGAGACCCTGGTCGTGCCGGGCACCTCGGTCCCCCATCGCGGCGGTCGTGTCGGCCCCTGCGCCCCGTCGGCCGCTCTCACTCTGATGCCGGAAGTGATGGCGATGAGCAGCGAGCACGAGAAGTCCGACGGGAACGCACAGGCGGAGGGAACCGCCGACGAGCGACGGCCGCACCGGATGAGGATCCCCGGGTTCGTGATCGGTGACGAAGAGGTGGGGCTGGGCGACGTCGTCAAGCGGGTGACGTACGCGGCGGGTATTCGGCCCTGCGGTGGTTGTGAGCGACGGGCCGCCGCCCTGAACCAGTGGGTGGCGTTCTCGAACCGACGCGACCGCTGGTAGCTGACGACGGCTCACCGAGCAACTCAGGAAGGCTTGAGGGAGGAGTCACCCATGGAGCCCGAACAGACCGGCGTGCTGACAAGCCAGTCCGTGGACGAAGGCGATGACGAACCCAGGGGGGCGGCGCCGGCCGAGGACACCTCGCTCACGCAGGCCGCCTGCGCCTGCTCCGGGGCGCCGCTGTCCGCCACGCAGCATGCGCAGGTGCTGGAGGCCGCTCGGGCGGAGACGGGGACAAGCCCGGGCTATGTCTACGCGTTGGGGCAGATCCAGGTGCGGTTCCCCAGCCTGGGCGTGGAGAAGGAGTTCGCTCAGGTCGTCGGCCGGGCCGAGTCGCCGGATCTGACGGACGAAGCGGCGCTGCACCGTGTGCTGTCGGATCCGGACAACCGTTACCTGGTGAGGCAGTTGTGCTTCGTGCTGTCCATTCAGGGGGTCGAGACCTATGTCCTGCGCCCTCGCGACTCGGCGGGCTACGACCTGCTGATCGAGGCGATTCGACCCGTGAGCAGCCCCTCGGACCTCGACGTGGTCATCGGAATGCGCGGGCCTGTCGCTCCTCCTGAGGTGTGCAACGGCCTGACCGTTCCGGTGGTCACCTTCGAGCAGATCTATTCCTTCGACAGCGTGGAGCTCATCAGGGCGGTCAAACGCCCCGACGAGATACCCGCCAAGGACTTCGAAACGGCGTCGAGGAAACTGCTAGACAGGCTTCTGCAGATCGGTGACAACTCAGGCACCACCGACGAGCATCGTGCCATGAACTACGCGGCCGTCCGGAACGACAAGATCTATCGGGAGACGGTCAGGGAGTACGCGAAGGGTTTCCGCCTGAGCGCCGTGGACGTCTGCCCCTCCCGACTCAGTGGCAGTCGGAAGATCCTGGACATCGTGTTCTCCTACACCAGCCGCAAGACGGATGTGACGGAGAAGTCGTTCGTGCGGATCGATGTCACCGAGATGTTCCCCTTCACGAGGACCAACTGGTCGCCGTACTACGACCGGTGATACGCAGTTAGAGGTGCGCGGGAATGAGAATTCCTGGCTTTGCCGCGGACGCAGCGGTATATCGCAGCCGTAGCGGTTACTGGGTCAGGCGGCGCGAGGCCCGGATGCGGGGCGAGCGGTTGGTTCCGCAGTTGGATTCGTACTGCCGGATGGAATGCAGAGTGGAGTGTGATGCGTACAACGACTGCCACACGTCTCTCGACCCGGCGGCCTGCCTGGACCGCTGCGTCAGTGACTGCGTCGATCTATGCGAAGGCCTGATTCCGGGCTAGGGCCGAAGGAGAGGCGAATCATCATGAGGATTCCTGGATTTACCGCCGAATCGGCGGTCTACGAGACGACGGCAGCGGGAAGCGGTCGGCTGCCGCATCCGGGGGCCGGGCCGGACGGGGACCGGATCGTCCCGCAAGGTCTCTGTGAGATAGAGCTCGGGCCGGTGTGCGGCCAGCAGTGCAGGCGTTCCTCCAACCCGCAGCGCTGTGTTGCGCAATGCCTCGACGACATGTGTTCGCCGGGCTACGGCGGCAACCCCTGGTAGGACGATGAATCCGCTGGCTCTGGTCGGGCTCACGCCCTTGATGGAGCGGACTCTCGGCCGGCCCGGGGTCACCGTCGGGCTGATCGACGGAAGGGTGTCCCGGGATCACCCAGATCTGCGGGGTCATCCCGTACGGGAACTCCTTCCGGCGCCGCAGCGCGGATGCGACGCGGACGACGGCTGCTGCGCTCACGGGACCTTCGTCGCGGGAATTCTCAGCGCGCGACGGGGGTCCGCGGCGCCGGGCATCTGCCCGCACTGCACCCTACTGTCACGCCCCGTCTTCTCGTCCCGCCCGGCCACTTCCGGTGGCTTCCCGGAGGACGGATGCCTCTCCGGAGCGCGCGCCGAGGAGCTGGCGGCGGCCGTCGTCGAGACCGTGGACGCGGGTGCCCGGGTGCTCAACCTCAGCCTCGCGCAGGCGGAGCCGTCCAGCACCCGGCACCGAGTGCTGGACGAGGCGCTGGATCACGCCGCGAGTCACGGCGTGATCGTCGTTGTCGCCGCGGGCAACCAAGGCACGCTCGGCACCTCGGTCATCACGCGGCATCCCTGGACGATTCCGGTGATCGCCTGCGACAGCGACGGGTGGCCGCTGAGCCTGTCCAACCTGGGCGCGGCGATCGGCAGGCGGGGGCTCAGTGCGCCGGGTAAGGGCGTCGTGAGCCTCGGCGTCGGCAGGAAGGCGCTCACAATCACCGGCACCAGCGCGGCCGCCCCCTTCGTCACCGGCGCCATCGCGCTGCTCCTCTCGGAGTTCCCGGCGGCACGACCCGCCACGGTGCGCTTCGCGGTCACACAATCCGCCGCCGCCAGCCGAGGCCGGCGTGGCTCGGTGGCCCCACCGCTGCTGGATGCCTGGGCCGCGTACAAAACCCTGCGCCTGGAGGGCGGGTGAGGCACGGCAGTGGGCTCGCCCCGCGCGTCTGTCCCTGCGGGACCGGGAACACCACGGGCGGTAGACGCACTGAGCGCTCCGCTTCTCCTCGCCGCCATGCTGGTCGGTCGGGGGCTTCGCCGGCGCCTGTCAGCCCTTGATGGCTCCGGTGAGCACACCGAGCAAATACGTATCCACGGAGGTCGCAGGCGCTTTCACCGGCAGGGTCATCGTTCGCTTCAGCCGGGGCCGCGCACTTCGACTGGTTCGAGTACGAGCCGCTGGGGCGCTGAAGCGGACCCCCTCGGGGTCGACGACGAACCGCTCCGGGCGAGCAAGTCTCCATGCGGCCCCGGAGCGGTTTCCACAACGAGACTGCTGAGTGGCCCCTGTCGCGTGTTACTCGGGCGTTGTGCACCGTCATGCAGCCGCGGCGATCCGGCTCGGTGAGGTCCCTTCCGGCAGCGAATCTCCGGCAGGCGTCCGGGCACCGTGTGCTCCGGTCAGTGCGGTTCGCGGACGACGGCGACTCCTCCGGCTGGGACGGTGACCGTCCCGGTGAGCGGCGTGCCGGTCAGGAGTTCGACGCCCTCGGCGGGCACCTCCGCTCCCTTACCGGCATGGTCGATGAGGAACAGGTAGTCGCTCTCCGTGCCGCGGCGCCGGACGACCTCGATCCCGGCGGGCGCCTGGTGCTCCGGTGCCACGTCTGCCTCCCGGCTGATGCGCTGGAGCAGACCGGCGAGAGTGTCCTGGTCGGGGTGGGTGGCCAGATACCACGCGGTTCCACTGCCGTGCTGGTGGCGGGTGACGGCAGGGTGGCCTGCCAACGGGCCGTCGGCGTAGGAGGCGACAGCTCGCGCGCCCGCGAGTCGAATCCGTTCCGACCACAGGTCGGCCGTGGCGCCCGGAGGCACTTCGCCCGTCAGGCCGGTCGTCTCTCCGGGCAGCAGCGGGAAGAGCTCGTCGGTGAGCACTCCGAGGACCTCGCGGAACGCGCCGGGGTAGCCGCCCAGGAACACGTGGCCGTTCTCGTCGACCATGCCGCTGTGGAAGCCGACGGCCAGCGTGCCCCCGCGTTCGGTGAACCGGGCGAGGTTCGCCGCGGCCGCCTCGGCCACCAGGTACAGCGACGGCACGAGGACGAGCTGGTAACGGTCGAGGCCCGGGTCGCCGGGACGTACGAAGTCGACGGCGACGCCCGCCCGCCACAGGGGGGCGTACCAGTCGCGCACCAGGTCCTGATAGCGCAGTTCGCCGCTGGGTTGGGAAGGCAGTTCCAGTGCCCAGCGGGCATCCCAGTCCCACACGATCGCCACCTGCGCCCCACCGGTGGAGTCCCGTACCTCGGCCAGTGCCTTCAGGTCCGCACCCAGCTGGACGACGTCCCGCCAGATGGCGCTGTCGGTTCCGGCGTGCGGCAGCATCGCGGAGTGCCACTGCTCGGCGCCTGCCTTCGCCGCACGCCACTGGAAGAACGCGATGCCGTCGGCGCCATGGGCGACGTGTGCCAGTGCGCTGCGCCGCATCTCTCCCGGCCGCTTGGCCCGGTTGACCGGCTGCCAGTTGACCGCACCGGTGGAGTGCTCCATGAGAAACCACGGGCCGCCCGCGAGCGACCGCATCAGGTCGCCGTTGAGGGCGAGGTCGATCTCGGCTTCCGGGTCGTCGGACATCAGGTAGTGGTCGTTGGAGAGGATGTCCAACTCGGGTGACCAGCGCCAGTAGTCCAGAGCGTCGAAGGTGCGCAGGACCATGAAGTTGGTGGTCGCGGGGATGTCCGGGGCGGCCTGGCGCAGCACCTCGCGTTCGGCGGTGCACAGCGAGAGCAGTTCGTCGGAGCAGAACCGGCGCCAGTCCAGTTGGTGGGTGGGGTTGGGGACGGCGCCGGTCGCGCGGGGCGGCAGGATCTGGTCCCAGTCGTAGTACCACTGGCTCCAGAAGGTGGTGCCCCAGGCGTGGTTGAGGGCGTCGAGGTCGTCGCCGTACTTCGTGCGCAGCCAGGTGCGGAAGGCGGCGGCGCCGGCGTCGCAGTAGCAGGCGGCGTTGTGGCAGCCGTACTCGTTGTGGATGTGCCACATGGCCACGGCCGGGTGGGCGGCGTAGCGCTCGGCGAGGGCTTCTGCGATCCGCAGGGCCGCTCTGCGGTAGGCCGGACTGCTGGGGCAGAAGGTCTGTCGGCTGCCGTGCCACAGCCGACGGCCGTCACGGTCGACCGGCAGGGCTTCCGGGTACGCCTTGAAGAACCAGGCGGGCGGGGCCGCGCTGGGCGTGGCGAGGTCGGCGGCGATGCCGTTCTGGTGGAGCAGATCGAGAATCCGGTCCATGCGGGAGAACTCGAAGACCCCTTCCGCTGGTTCGAGCAGCGCCCAGGAGAAGATGCCGACGCTGACCATGGTCACGCCGGCCTCGCGCATCAGGCGCATGTCCTCGGCCCAGACCTCCTCGGGCCACTGCTCGGGGTTGTAGTCGCCGCCGTAGGCGATGCCGGGCAGGCGGAGGCGGCGTTCAGTACTCACTGGTGGTGCTCCGGGGGGATAGGAGAGGACTGGTGTCATGACGGGTTGTCAGCCCTTGTTGGCGCCCAGGGTCAGTCCGCTGACGAACTGGCGCTGGAGCACGAAGTACACGATCAGGGTGGGGATCGCGGTGAGCAGGGCG
>NZ_JBHXSG010000041.1:0-78328 GCF_042714835.1 Streptomyces sp. NPDC058678
CGAGCCACGCCATGCCGGCCATCGTGCGACACCCGGCCCGCAAGGGACCAACTCCCAAAGCCGGGGGCCGCGTTCATGGGGCGGTGTGCGGAGGCAGGGGAGTGTCGACACAGGCCACCCCATCTGAACTGCAGAAACGCCATGGATCAGCTTAGAAACGCAGGGGCCGCCAAGATCCTCAAAGGACTCATAATCCGTCGGCCGTGGGTTCGAGTCCCACCCGCCCCACTTGTGCAGGCTTCTGACCTGCGGAAACGTTCCTCGTGAGGTGTCGGAGCGGTCAACTATCGCTCAACGGACTGAATCCGCTGCTCGCGGCTTTGGGGCGGGGGCAGGATCTTGCTCCCTCACCAGGCAGTCGTTGCGCTGACCTGCGATAATGCTGATGATCAGGAACTGTGCCGGCGAGCTGGCAGTATCCCCTCGGCTTCATTTCGTGATCGTGGGGACGTGTTGGGGACGCAGGGTTTCGGAGCGGTCTGCTGACCACCGTTTGCGGGCCCTCTGTCCGGCCGCCCGGGGAGCTTCCGTGCGGGATTGCTGACCGAGTTCGGCCGCACCTTCGAGGGACTCCATCGCGTCGGCACCGGGGCGTGAGGGTCTGGTGCGCGGTGGGCGGAAACTGCCCGAACAGAAAACGGCCCGGTCTGTTCGATGAGCTGCTCGAGTGGGGTGCCGACGTCGCCCCGCGCAGCCCATGGCTTCGTGACGCCGTACCGTGAAGGACGCTCGCAGGGTCTTTTCCGTGGGTGGACGTAGGTCAGGCATTGAGGAAGTGGGGGGCCTCTCTTGCGAGGGGGCGGTCGTGAGCCGAGTGGATGGGGCCCGTGCCGTTGGACAGGGACCAGCCGGTGCCGTAGTGGGTGTGGGCGATGATCTCCGCGGTGATGGAGATCGCTGTTTCCTCGGGGGCCGGGCGCCGAGGTCGAGTCCGATCGGGGAGTTGAGGCGGGTGAGCTGTGCCGTGGTGACGCCGGCCTCGCGCAGCCGCTGGATGCGGTCCGCGTGCGTGCGACGGGAGCCCATCGCGCCGACGTAGGCGACGGGGAGACTCAGCGCCAGGCTCATGGCCAGGCTGTCGGGCAGGATCAGTGCGCCGCCGAGGCCGGAGATCAGCTGCGCGGCGATCACCACGGCGGTGGTGTCGGCGGTCGCGGCGAGCAGCCCTCCCGCGATCATGACCACCACACCGACGCAGAACATCCGCTTGCGGCCGAAGAGGTTGCCCAGCGTGCCGGCCGACAGCACCAGACTGGCCACCACCAGCGTGTGCGCGCTGGTGATCCAGATCAACGCACTCGGGCTGACGTACCCCTCGTTTCCCGAGGATGTGGTCGGCGTCAGTTGCTGGGCGCACCGCCGTGGGGCGCCAGGGCGGTGCGCCGTCGGCCGCTATGCCTGCTGGTTGATGAGGCCGGCGTAGCGACCGAGGTTCCGCTCGATCTCTTCGAGGCCTTACTCGGCTATGGCCTTGCCGAGCTGGGGTACGCGTGCCTGGAATCCGGGCCAGTTGACCGACTCCGCGAACTCCGCCCAGGACGCGCGCAGGTCGGCCACCGGCGGCAGCGTCGACCGGTTGATCTGCGCCTTCGCGCCCAGGACGGACGCCTTGTCGAAGGACGCGATGCGCGCTGCCACACCGTTGACGAGGTCATCGAGTTCGGCGTCCGGGACGGCCCGGGTCACCCATCCGTACTTCTCGGCGCGCTCGGCGTCGTAGTCCTCGCTGGTGAGGACCGCTTCGAGCGCGCGGTCCCGTCCCAGCAGCCGGGCCAGACGGTCGCTGCCGCCACCGCCCGGGACGATGCCGATCGCGACCTCGGGCTGGCAGAAGACCGCCTGCTCGAGGCTGGCGTAGCGCAGGTCGAAGGCCAGGGTGATCTCGTCGCCCCCGCCCCGCGTACGCCCGCGGATGGAGGCGATGCTGATGAAGGGGGCGCTGCTCAGCCGGGTGACGAGTTCGACCCACGTCGGGGTCCCGTCCGCGCCGTTCAACGCCAGGAGTTCGGGCACCTGGCCGAGATCGGCGTGGTTGAAGAAGTATCCGGGCGTACCGCTGTCGAAGACGACGACCTGAACCTTCTCGTCCCTGCTCAACTCATCGACGACAGCGAGCAGTTGGACGACAGTGTCCGCGCCGACGACGTTCACGGGCGCATTCGTGAAAGTAACGCGGCGGATCTTCGGTGCCACGGTCTCGATGCTGAACATGCTGTGCTGCGTCATGGTGTGCTCCGGTTCTGAAGTGTTCGAGTGGGGGTGGGAAGGGTTGTGTGGGCCGGCGTGAACGCGCGGTGCACGTACGCCGGCGGGAGATTCGGCCAGACGACCCGGCTGCGCTCCACGCTGGAGAACCGCGTGGCCAGTTCGGCGGCGAACCGGCGGGCCGGGGGAGTCCAGGCCGCGTGGACGTAGGCGGAAGGTGTTGAACCGGCCGTCCGAGTTCAATACGCCGGTCACCGCGTCGAGGATCCGGCGCTGCCGCTCGTGCGGCATGACGGTCCACGGCAGGCAGACCAGACACGACGGCGTCGACCGGATGGGGGACGAGCGCCGGCAGGTCCTCGGCGGAACCGTGCACCACCTCGACGGTGCTGTCCCGGCACCGGTCCGCGAGCCGGCGGGCGAAGACGGGGTTGAGCTCGACCGCGACCAGCCGTGTCCCCGGTGCCAGCCGTCGCCGTATCGCCTCGGTGATCGCTCCGGTGCCGGATCCCAACTCCACCACGACGTCGGCGTGCTCCAGGTCCAGGCCGACGGTCGTGGCTTGCGCGAGTGTGGCTGAGCTGGGGGCGACGGCGCCGGTGAGTCGGGTGTGGCGAAGGAACTCGCGCATGATCGACATGTCCGAAACCTAGGGAGCGTTTGTGTCGTCGGAAACCATCCCGAGCGCCCGACGGGGTCACCCGCCAGGACGAACCAGTCCGCTCTCGTAGGCCATGACGACGGCCTGAATCCGGTCGCGAAGGCGCAGCTTGGTGAGGATCCTGGCCACGTGGGTTTTGACCGTGGTCTCGCCGAGGAACAGCTTCCCGGCGATCTCCGCGTTGTTCAGCCCGCGGGCCACCAGGCTCAGCACCTCGCGCTCGCGGTCGGAGAGCACGTCGAGCGTTGCGTCGGTGAGCGGAGCGAGGGAACCTGTGATGTAGCGGTCGATCAGCCGCCGCGTCACCGAGGGGGCGATGACCTTGTCGCCGCGTAGGACGCTGCGGATGGCCACGAGCAGCTCGGCGGTCGGCGCGTCCTTGACGAGGAAGCCGCTCGCTCCCGCACGCAGCGAGGCGTAGGCGTACTCGTCGCGGTCGCACATGGTGAGGGCCAGTACCTGCGTCCCGGGCAACGCGGCCCGAACCTGCTCGGTGGCCGAGATGCCGTCCAGGCAGGGGAGCCGTACCTCCATGAGGACGAGGTCCGGGCGCAGGGTGAGCGCCTGCGCCACTGCCGTCTCGCCGTCCCCGGCCTCGCCGACGACCGTGAGGTCCGGCTGGCCGTCCACGACCATGCGCAGGCCGGCCCGCATCAGCTCCTGATCGTCGCAGATCAGCACGCTGGCCTGCGTCATGGCGCCCGGCCGAGGCCCCGGTCGGCCCCGGTGACGAGGACGGTGTGAGTGGAAAGGTTCATGGAAGGCTCCGGTGAGTCGGTCGGTGAGCAAGCGCATCGGTGGAGGTCAGCGCGATGGGATCGGCTTCGCACGCGCCCTCCCCGGCTGATGGCGGTCTTCGAACACGGCCAGCGCGACGACGATTACGGCGGCGATGACGGCCGACAGGTAGGCCGGGGCCGCCGTCGTGACCGCGCATCCGACGACCAGGGCGGACAGCGTGACCAGGCGTGCCGGGCTCAGTGCGTCGAACAGGGTTGCCCCGTGCCAGGTCTGCGCCCCGATGTAGAGGGCAGGCCCGCCGAAGAGGAGCAGGTTCGTGGTGATGCCGGCGTGCTCCACCGGATGTGCGATGACTCGTTCGTCGCCCGAGGCGGCGGCGATGATTCCGGCGACGGAGGCCATGAGGCTGATGACGCCGCTGCGCCCGGCCCTGATGGGGTCCTCGGTCCGCTCTTAGTGGCGGACGACGTGTTCTGAGCGGCTGAAGAACAGCCAGAACAACGCGATGGTGCCGGTGAGCGCGACACCGCTGGTCAGCAGGGTCATCGGCGCGTACGGCGCCGTGGTGAGCGCGGTGCCAGTGGTCATGATTGTCTCGCCGAACGCGATGATCATGAATAGTCGACCGCGTTCCAGCAGGTGGCCGCCGGCGAAGGCGACCTCTCGGGAGTCCAGCCTGCGGCCGGGCAGTGGATGCGCGGCCCAGGTGCCCGCCAGCTCGATCAGGATGGCGGCGGCCCACCAGGTCAGCCGCGCGCCGCCGTCGACCGCCGCGCCGATCAGCCACAGAGGTGCGGCCGCGACGAACCAGACCAGGACGCGGATGAAATGTTCCTGGTTGACCCGGTCGAGGCCGACGGTCAGCAGCCATACGGTCCGGCCGATGTGAATGAGCAGGAAGGTGGCGACGAAGACCCAGCCGGCGTCGCCGAAGGCTCGTGGGATCGCGGCGTTCATGAACAGCCCCGCGAGCATGACCCCCAGCAGCATCCGCCTGGTCCGCGGGTTCTCGGCCGGGACGAGGGTGACCGCCCAGGTGGTGTACGCCCACGCCGCATAGACGGCGAGGTAGAGCACGAGCGCCTGGGCGGCGCCGGTCCAGGTGGGATGTACGAGGAGCCGGTGCGACAACTGGCCGATCGCGAAGACGTAGACCAGGTCGAAGAACAGCTCCAGCGGCGTGACCTCCCGGCGCGCCGGGTCGCTGGTCACCTGCACGATGACTCTCCTCAGTGCGGGAGGCGTCCCGACTTTGTCGTGCCTCCTGTGGGGCCGGTGTCCGTGTGAACGGTCAGTCGGCGAGGAAGGCGCTCACCTGGCGGGCGAAGTCCTTGGCGTGCTGGAAGAGGAAGGCGTGCCCGGCGTCGCTGTAGGCGACGAGGGTGGCGTCGGGGACGTACTGGACAGCGGTGTAGGACGCCAGGGCGGGGATCATCGCGTCCTGCATGCCGGTGGCGTACAGGACCGGCTGCCGGATGGTCGCCAGGTCCGCGCGCACCTGCTCGAAGGGGATCGACGCGTCCTTCTGGATCGCGGCGATCTGGCCCATGGCCGCCGCCTCGGACACGTCGGGGCGTCCGGTGGCCAGCCGGGTGGCCACCCTGGCGAGGTGCTCGTACCCGGCGGCGCGGCCGGTGTCCGTCTCGGGGAAGAACAGGAACACCAGGTCGTCCCCGGTGACCTCGGGCTTGGTCATGGTGGCCCGCACCTTCGGGTCCGGGTCGGGAGCGCCGGGCACCGTCCCGCCGGGGTTGGCGGCCGCCACGACCAGCTTGCGGACCAGGCCGGGCCGGGTGCGGGCGATGTGCTGGGCGACGGTGCCGCCCAGGGTCCAGCCGAGCAGGTCGACCTGCGTGAGGCCGAGGGCCTCGATGAACTCGACGGTGCCGTCGGCGAGTCCCTCGACGGAGTCGCGTGGGGTGCCGGTGGTGTAGCCGGTGCCGACGTTGTCGAACACGATCACGTCGTGGGCGGCGGCGAGGTGGTCCAGGAACTCCGGGTCCCACCAGTCGAGGGTCCCGCGGACCCGGTTCAGCAGGACCAGCGGGATGCCGCCCCGGGGGCCGATGCGCCGGTAGGTGAACGTCGCGGAGGGGCCTTCCACGGTGAGGTCCTTCGCCGCGTCTGCCAGATAGGTGCTCATGGCGGGCTTCGCTTTCCTGTCGCTGCGTCTCATGACGGTCTTGTGGGAGTGGTCAGGCGGGCAGGCGGTTGAGCTTGCGCAGCTGCTGATCGAACATGCGGGAAGGGACGATGCGGCGCATGGTGCGTACGCGCCCGGTCATGGCGCCGGCGGTGTAGCGCACTTTGGGCTTGGTGTCGGTTGCCGCAGCGACGATCTGCTTGGCGACGACGGCGGGGTCGTCGCCGTCCTTGACCGCGCCGGCCATGTACTCCTCGAAGACGTGGCGCTGCTTGGCGTAGACGTCCAGGGGCTGGTCGGGTCGCACGCTGGCGGCGTCGAACGCGGTGTTGGTCCAGGCGGGTTCGACGAGCAGGGACCGTACGCCGTACTCGCGGAGTTCGTGGTCGACGGACTCCGAGTAGCCCTCGACGGCGTGCTTGGAGGCGGCGTAGACCGCCATGTAGGGCTGCGGCATGAAGCCGACGATGGACGAGATGTTGATGATCCGTCCGCTGCGCTGGGCGCGCATGTGCGGCAGGACGGCGTTGGTCATGCGGATGACGCCGAAGACGTTGATGTCGAAGAGGCCCTGGGCCTGTGCGGCGGAGCTTTCCTCGGCGGCGCCCGCCGAGCCGATGCCGGCGTTGTTGACCAGGACGTCGATCCGCCCGAAGCGGTCGATCACCTCGCCGACCGCGGCGGTCACCGAAGCGTCGCTGGTCACGTCGAGGTCGAGGAAGGTCACGCCCTTGAGGGGGGTGACCTGCGCGGTGTCGCGGCTGGTGCCGACCACCTCGTGGCCAGCCGCCACCAGCGCGAGCGCGGCCGCCTTGCCGATGCCGGAGGACGCACCCGTCACGAGGGCTACCGGACGTGTTGTCGCCATTGTGGGCTCCTGACTCATGGACTGCTTCGTCTTTACGGGGGGTGTGGGGGTCGCGGTGTCGGACGCGGACGCCCGTCATGCCGAGGTCCGTCGCCGTCGCCGCAACCTCCAATCGGTTTCACTAATGTATCAACTTCTCACTCAAAGGCAACATGACAGCATCAATTAAAAAGTCATCCGTAGCGTTCACGTATCTCTTACGGAGGGTCACGACATCAGCGGGTCCTCCCTCGGAGCGCCCGCACCGCACCCGAGGAGCGCCCGCTCGGGCACTGTGGGAGGCATGCCTCTGTGTCGGCGCCCGCCCCGCTGCAGCCCTCCGGATGGAGACCGGTCGGCGGCCCGTTGCACGGCGATGCCCCGCCGGGCTCGGCTCCGGCGGGGCATCGGGCATGAGGCCGGTCTGCGGTCACCGCTCCTGTCGGCGTCCTGTCGGCGCCGGCGACCGTCTCAGGGGGGGGGGCTGTCAGCGGTCGAGGAAGGCGTTCACCTCGGTGCCGAACTTGACGGCGTACTGGTAGAGGAAGCCGTGGCCGGCGTCCGGGTAAATGTGCAGTTGCGCGTTGGGGAGGTACTTGGCCAACAGGTGGGAGTTCTTGGCGGGCATCAGGATGTCGCTCTCGCCGTCGGCGACCAGAGTCGGCTGGAAGAGGGCGTTCAGGCGCGCCAGCTTGGACTTGTCGGGGATGCCCCACTCGGACCACGCGGTGAGCTGGCGGTCGCGGGTGGCGAGGCTGGAGGGGGCGTCGGGGTCGGTGGTGCGCTGCCCGAGGCGCTGGAGGAACTCGCCTCCCGCGGCCTGGCTGGAGGCGGTGTTCTTGAAGAACAGGAAAAGGTAGTCCTCGGGGCCCGGGTTGTCCTTCAGGGTCCGCTGCAGGATGTTCGGGTCGGATGCGCGCTGGTCCACTCCGCCCTGGGGGCCGGTGGCGGCCAGGACCACACGGCGGACCTGCCAGGGGCGGCGCAGGGCGACCTCCTGGGCGACCTCGCCGCCGAGGGAGAACCCGAACACGTCGTAGCGGGGCAGCTTGAGGGCGTCGATGAAGTCGATGGCGTCCAGGGCCATCTGCTGGACTGTGCTGGCGGTGGTGCCGGTGGAGCCGCCGACACCGACGTTGTCCACGAGGATGACCTCACGCTTGGCGGCGATGGTGTCGATGAGCTTGGGGTCCCAGCTGTCGAGAGTGCCGCGGAAGTGCTGGAAGAAGACCAGCGGCACGCTGCCCGCGCTGGGGTGGCCGAAGCGGCGGTACTGGTAGGTGACGCCGTTGGCGGCCTTGACGCGCAGGTTGGGGGCGGTGCTGGCGCTTTCCGCGTTCTGCGCCTGGGCGGCCGAGTGCCGCGTGCCGCCGGAGCTGCCGCTCACGGCATTGGCCATGCTCGGTGCCGTGACGACGACAGCCGCGACGACCGACATACTGGCCAGCGCCATCGCGGTCCGCCGGGAGATACGGGTACCTCGAGTGTTTGAGGACATGCCAATTCCTTGAGTCGGGCCGGAGATCTCCCCGGCGCGTTGAACCTGCCGTGCGCTCCGTGAATGCTCTGCGGGCGCGCGGGAGTTGGGGCTATTCCTGACCCGGCGACTTCGTCGAACCGGGCTCGCCGCCGTACGCATGTGAAAGCCCCAACGGGTCCGGGGACCTCCCGCTTGGATGCAGACCGGAGGCCACGGACTGCGCGAGGGTGGGGGGGGCTGGGAGCGACGACGCCGGTGAGCCGGGGGCGGCGAAGAGACTCCCGCATGATCGACATGTGCTGAAGCTAGGGATCGGCAATGTCGTCGGGAGTCGTCCCGGGCGCTCGACTGCGTCATCCGCCAGGGTGAATCAGTCCGCTCTCTTGGGTCATGACGACAGCCTCTGTCCGGTCGAGCCCGAAGCGTCGAGAGCATGACTGCTCGGGTCATGACCGGAGGGTTTGCCCCGGAGTGGTGAATCTGTCGTGCGCCGACATCGTGGGCTGCGCGAGCCGGTGCCGTCCCGGCTTCCGGCCACTGTCGCGACGCACCTGTCCGGTGGGCGCCGGCATGGAGCGCGAAAGCGTTGCCTGACCGGCGACTTCGCCGAGTCGTCGCCTGTCGGGCGGTGCGGCGCAAACTCCAATATGTGTCATCCATGTATCAGGTAGAGGTACATGCGCGGCAGGAAAGAATCAGTTATCGGGATACCCGTAGCGTTCACGTATCCTCTACGTGGGGATGAAAACGAACGAGACAGGGAGACCGCTATGGGCCGACCGCTGCGGGCAGATGCCGAGCGCAGTGTGCGTGCGATTTTGGAGGCGGCCGAGCGGGTCCTCGCCGACGACGCCGGTGCCTCCATGGAGCAGATCGCCGAGGCAGCGGGGCTGACCAGGATCACGGTGCACCGCCGGTTCGCGAATCGGCAGGCGCTGCTGGAGGCGCTCGCCGTCTCCGCGAAGCAGCAGCTCCTCGACGCCATCGGGGAAGCCCGGCCCGACTCCGCCCCCGCGCTCGTGGCCCTGTACCGGGTGACCGCGAACGTCCTGCGGGTCAAGAACACCTGGCGCTTCACCCTCAGTCACGCCACGCCCCATACCAGCGCCGCAGCCGCCATCTGGGAAGAGATCGACACCTACACCGTCGAACTCCTCGCACGAGCGCAGAACGAGGGACTCCTCGCCCCAGACGCGGACCTGGACTGGACGCGGCAGGTGTATTACGCCCTCCTGAGCGAAGCCCTCGACAGGCCGGGCGCCGACCAGGATCCAGCCGCGCAGGACCCGGACGCGCTGGCCGCACTCGTCATCGACACACTCCTGCACGGCGCGGGACCACGCGGCTGAGCCGCAACTGCTCGACAGGACGCCGGATCCACTGACCGACCGCCGACGCCGCCGAAGCGTGTCGGCGGCCCTCACGTCTGGCGGCACAGGTCGGCCTGCGTAGCCACGCGGACGCGCGGTGGGGCACCTCGGCCCTTTCCCGGTACCAAAACTTGTCTCCGCACGGCGTAGGGTCACCCGCCATAACGGCCACTGGGGCTCCACCCTGGGTGGCGGACGGACCTGTGCGCTGGAAGGGGAATCCGCTGCGGGCGAGTTCGAGAGCCCCTTTCGAGCTGGCGAGATCGCATGTTAGCCCCGTGCCATTTTTGCTGTGCGACGGAGTTGGGGACGCGTTGGGGACGCGTTGGGGACGCGTTGGGGACGCAAGGATAGGAACAGACTGACAAGGGCCGGGGAGTATCGACACAGGCCACCCCATCTGACCTGCGGAAACGCCACGGATCGGCTTGGAAATGCAAGGACTGCCAAGATCCTCAAAGGACTCATAATCCGTCGGCCGTGGGTTCGAGTCCCACCCGCCCCACGTGCGCAGGTCTCTGACCTGCGGAAACGTTCATTTTTGGGTGTTGGATCGTCAACTTTGCCTGAACGGACTGGATCCGCTGCTCGCGAGTTTGACCCCAGGTTGGTCTGTGTCGGCTGATGTTGCTCTGACCTGCACGTATGCGCCCAGAAACGTAGCTGGTGAGGCGTGTTCTGGTCGGCTCTGCTGCGGCGTTGAGGCCATTCTGAGGCCGAAGGTATGGGGGAAGTACCGGAGACTGGGCTCCGACGAGTCGTCTGGATATGGCTCAGGGCTTTGGCGGGTGTGTCGTACATGCGGACGGCGACGATCAGGCCGGAGACGGCGGTGAGGGCGGCGACGGTCCAGATCGCGGTGGTGATGCCGTAGGCGTCGGCGAGGAAGCCGGCGAGGAGTGCGCGACGGCGAAGCCGCCGTCGCGCCACAGGCGGTAGACCCCGACGGCGCGGGCGTGCCTTCTCGGTCCCGTCTCCGGTGCGCACTTCAACCCTCAGCACGTCGAGCGCCCGCCGGTCCGGCGTCAGCATGCGGTCGAAGAGTTCGATGGGGGTCCTCTGGGTTGTGGACCGCTCGGGATGTGCCTTGGCCATGGCCGGTAAGTGGTGAGGAAACGGCCCCGGGAGAAAGCGGCCTCGCAGGGAGCCCTCGACGGCTGTCGGGGGCGGTCGAGGCCGAGCCTCGTTGAGGCGTGCTGACAGCCGCGAGGGACGGCGGTCGGACGTCCACGGTCGCACGGCGACCTGCACCCCGGCGTGCCGAGGCCTGCGGCTGTTCCACCGCGGTGTCCCGTTCGGTCCGCGGCGGCGGGCTCCGCAACATCTCCCGCGGGTAGGCTTTGCCTGATCAGGCAAAGTCGGCGGGGACGAGGCATGGGCGGGGTCGAGAAGACGCGGGGTGGCGGGGCTGAGCGGGCGACCTCGCGGGATGTCGCCCGGCTTGCCGGGGTGTCACACACGGCCGTGTCCTTCGTCTTCAACGGGCGTGCCCAGGGCAACCTCTCCGCCGAGACGCAGGAGAAGATCCGCAAGGCGGCCGAACAGCTCGGCTACCGGCCGAACGCGGTCGCCCGTGGCCTGCGCCGGCGTCGTACCGCCGTGATCGGTCTGGTCACGGACGAGATCGCTACCTCGCCGTTCGCCGGGCGGCTGCTGCGCGGGGCCATGGACATGGCGTGGAGCAGTGAGCACCTGGTGCTCACCGTCGACTCCGGGCAGGACCCGGTCGCCGAGGACGCGGCTGTCGCCGAACTGCTCGACCGGAGGGTCGACGGGATCATCTACGCCGCGCTGTCGTTGCGCCGCGCCCGAGTCCCGGAAGGGCTGCACCGCACGTTCGCCGTGCTCGCCAACTGTCTCCCCGAGGACGGCTCCCTCCCGGCCGTCATCCCCGCCGAGCGGGCCGGTGGCCGCAGCGCCGCGCGCGTCCTTCTCGACGCGGGCCACCGCCGTGTCGCCCTGGTGGGCGGTCTGGACGACATCGCGACCGCGGAACGGCTGCGCGGCTTCCGGGACGTGCTGCGGACGGTGGGGCTGACCGCCGAGAAGGACTGGATCATGCGGACGGGAGGGGAGATCGCCGCCGGGTACGAGGGAGCGTTGCGGCTGCTGGACGGTGTTCCCGCCGACCGGCGGCCCACGGGGATCGTCTGTTACAACGACCGGGTCGCCGCGGGCGTCCTCCACGCCGCCGCGCGCCTGGGCCTCGACGTGCCCGCCGAGCTGTCCGTCGTCGGCTATGACGACCAGGAACACATGGCGGCTTTCCTCAGCCCGCCCCTCACCACGGTCGCTCTGCCCCATCGCGCGATGGGAGAGACGGCCGTCCGCCTGCTCCTGGACGCCATCGACAGCGGGACCGCGCCGCCGGTCACCACCCGGCGCCTGGAGTGCCCCGTCGTCACGCGGGCTTCGGTGGGACCAGCTCCCAGCCCGTGACCTCGACGTCCGTCCCCCGCACGGTCAGCTCCGCGATGTCGTCGTCCCGTCGGTACACCCGTTCCGTGGCCGTCGCCCGGTCGCCCGCGAACAGTTCCAGCAGGGAGCCGTCCACGAGGATCCGTACGGTGAGGGTCTCGCCCGGCGGGGTCGGCAGGACCAGGGGGGCCGTGCCGTCCGTGCGGGAGCGTGGCCAGGCCGTGCGGTCCAGGGTCACCGTGCCGGACGCCGGATCGAGTCGCACGGTCAGTTCGGCCCCGGACGTGGCCCGCAGCAGACTCACGGTCGCCGCTGAACGGGCGGTCACCAGCAGGTCGTACGCGAGGGGGAGTGGCCGGTGCGGTCCTGGTGCGGCCGTGAACGGGACGGCCGCTCGCAGTAGTTCGAGCTCCGGAGCCGGTACGACCCGTAGCGTGCCGTCCTCGTGGGTGTCCATCACCCGGGGTGCCGTGAGGACGCCGGACCAGCCCGCGCGGTCTACCTCCTCGGGCGGGCGTGACTCCCAGGACCAGCCCCAGAGCAGGGCGCGGCCGGACTCCGTGTCCTGGAGGACGGAGGGGGCGTAGAAGTCACGGCCGAGGTCCAGCGGGCCGCCGCCCGTACCGGCCGCGAACCTCGGTCCACCGTCCGCCTGCTCCACCAGACGGCCCGTGACGTACGCGGTGCTCAGCGGGTCGCCGTCCCACAGGGCCACCGCCAGCACCCAGTCGCCCCCGGGGGTCGCCCACAACTGCGGGCACTCCCAGCCGATCGCCCGCTTGCCGAATGCGCGGGCCGCCGCCGGGTCCCGGCCGTCCAGCAGGACCCCGGCGAACCGCCAGTCGTGCAGGTCCTCACAGTCGTACACCAGGACTGACGGGGTGCCGTCGGCGTGGCCGGCGCCCATCAGCGCCCAGCGGCGTCCGGCGAAGCGGAAGACGAAAGGGTCCCGGAACATCGTCACGTCCAGGCCGGGTGGTGGGCCGGCGACCACCGGCACCGGCAGTTGCTTCCACTTCTGGAGGCCGTCGTCCTCGGTCACAGCGAGACAGATCGCGCTCAGGCCCTGGTGGTCGTGGTCGATCCCGGAGTACACCGCTGTCGGTACACCACCGTCGTCCACCACGCAGCCGGACCAGCAGCCCGCCTGGTCCGGGCCGTCGGGCGTGGGGCGCAGGGCGATCCCGTGGTCGTCCCAGTGGGCGAGGTCGGGGCTGGAGGCGTGGCCCCAGTGAACGTTCGTGTGCACGGGGGCGTCGGGGTTGTGCTGGTAGAAGAGGTGGTATCGATCGCCCCAGCGGAACGGGCCATTCGGGTCGTTCATCCAGTTGGCCGGCGGGCGGACCCTGAAACGCGGGCTGTTGGCGTCGGTCGACCGGCTCACGGAACTCAACGATTGACTCCTGCGGATGTGATGCCCTCGCGCAGAGGGCGCTGGCCGACGACGAACACGACGACGGCGGGGATCATGGAGAGGACGACTCCGGCGAGGACGACGGAGATCGAGCCGGTGCCGAGGTTGCCCTGGAGGGAGACCAGGCCCAGGGGCAGCGTGAGGTTCTCGGTGGAGGTTTCGAGGATCAGCGGCCGGAAGAACTCGTTCCAGTGGTAGTTGAAGGCCAGCACGCCGACGATGGCGAGACCGGGGGCCGCCAAGGGGGCGTACACCGACCGGAAGACGCGCCACGGACCCGCGCCGTCGATCATCGCCGCCTCGCCCAGGTCCTTCGGCATGCCCAGGAAGTACTGACGCATCAGGAAGGTGCCGAAGGCCGTCGGGAAGGCCGGGACGATGAGGCCGAGCAGGGTGTCGGTCAGACCCATCGTCTTCAGTTCCAGGAAGACCGGGACCATCGTGACCTGCAACGGCACCATCATCGTGGCCAGGACCAGCGCGAACAGCGGCTTCTTGAAGCGGAATTCGAGGCGGGCGAAGGCATAGCCCGCCAGGCCCGCGGTGATCATCTGGCCGGCCGCGATCAGCGCGGTCACCAGGGTGGAGTTCAGTGCGTACAGCCAGACGTCGATCTGGTCGAAGACCCCGCGGTAGGCGTCGACGGTGGGGTCCGTGGGGATGATCTTCGGCGGCAGGTCGAAGGACTCCGCCGGCGTGCGCAGTGACGTCGACACCGTCCAGATGACCGGGCCGAGCGTCAACAGGGCGCACAGCGCCAGGCCTGCGATCCGGCCCCAGGGCGCCAGGCCGTGCCGTACGCGTGACGCGGTGGGGCTCGTGCGGGGACCCGGCATCGAACCCGACGCCGCACCCGATACCGAACCCGAGAGGGAACTCGTACTCATCTGACTCACCCGGCTCACTGGTAGTGGACGTAACGCCGGCTGAGCCGGAACTGGAGTGCGGTGACCGCCATGATCAGGGCGAAGAGCAGGACGCCCACGGCGGACGCCTCGCCGAAGCGGAGCTGCTCGAAGGCCGTCTCGTAGATGACCATCACGACCGTGCGCGTCGAGTCGCCGGGACCGCCCGCCGTGAGGACGTACGGCTGCTCGAAGACCTGGAGGGCGTTGATGATGCCGACCACGGACGCCACCAGCAGCGTGGGCGACAGCAGCGGCAGGGTGATGGCGAGGTGTTTGCGCACCCCGCTCGCACCGTCCAGCGAAGCCGCCTCGTGCACCTCTTTCGGGATGTTGTTCAGGCCGCCGACGAACAGCAGGAACGAGAAGCCGAACTGCTGCCAGACGTACGCCAGGACCACGGCCGCCATCGCCCCGTTCTCCGAGGTCAGCCAGGGGACCGAGGGGATACCGACCGTGGCAAGGAGCCAGTTCACGGGGCCGAAGTCCTGGTTGAACAGGTACTTCATCACCACCGAGATGGACGCGGCGGACAGCATCAGCGGGAAGAAGAACGCCGAACGGAACACGGACCGCAGCCACTTGGGCATCCGGCCGTTCACCGCGATCGCCAGCACGAGCGCGATCAGCAACTGGAGTGCGACCGCGAGCACCATGAAGACGAGCGTGTTGCGGAAGGAGACGAGGACCGTCGAATCGGTCAGGATCTCCCGGTAGTTGGCCGCTCCGGCCCACCGCGGGTCGTCGATCACGTCCCACTGGAAGAGGCTGAGGACGACCGAGCCGACGATCGGTACGACCGTGAAGACGACGATGCCGACGACGGTGGGCGCGAGGAACAGTACGGCGAGGAGGCGGGTGCCCCGGGTGCGGATGGTGGTGGCGGCCGTGGACTCGGAGGCCTTACGGGTCTGACCGGTCCTGCGGTTCCTGCGGGTGCGGGCGGGCTCCGGCCCCACGGGCCTGATCTCGGTGTTCGTCACAGTTCACGCTCCATGGCCTTCTCCAGGTCCCCCTGCAGCCGGCGCAGCGCGGGACGCACCGCGCCGGGGCTCGCGAGGGCGGTTCCGGTGTGCTTGATCAGCAGTTGCTCGACCTCGTTGACCTGCGGCGGGGCCGGGATCGGGCCGGTGGTGGGGATCTTGTCGAGGGTGTCGTAGAAGACCTGCCAGTGGGCCGGTCCTGTCTCCCGGTAGCGGGCCTCGTCGACCATGGAGCGGCGGGCCGGAGTGGTCTGGTTGGCCGCGAAGAGCTGGGTCATCACGTCCTTGCGGGCGGTGTACTTGATGAACTCCCAGGCCTCGTCCCGCATCTTCGACGTGCGCAGCATCGCGTACCCGGCGGCGCCGAACTGGTGACGCCGGGTACGCCGGCGCGGGAAGTACTGCACGTCGTAGTCGGCCGGTTTCATGCCCGCCTGATGCAGGCCGCCCGCCCAGAAGCCGCCCGCGGGCGTGACACCGACGCGGCCGGTGGAGAAGACGCCGACGAGGTTGCGGCCGTCGCCGCCCTCCGGCCGGGTGCACAGGTCCTCCTGGACGAGGGAGGAGAGGTAGTCGTAGACCTCCGCGACGCGGTCGGAGTCGGCCAGGGGTGTCGTCCACCGGTAGCCGCCGCCCCGGCCGCGCCGCTGTGCCTCGGGATAGAAGGAGTTCCAGAGCCAGTCGCCGCCGGGGGCCTTGGACTCGGTGAGGAGGTTGGTGTCGTTGGCGAAGAGCCAGGGGACCACTCCGCCCCACAGCCGGTTGGTCCAGAAGTACGGGGTGAACCGGTCGCCGTTGCTGCGTTTCATCGCTCGCAGCAGCGTGGTGAAGTCGTCGTGGGTCCAGTCGTCGTCGGGGAGGTCGGCACCCGTGCGTTCGAGGACCCGGCTGTTGAGGTACATGTCGGCCGCGTTGAACTCGACCGGCAGCTGGTAGAGGCTCCCCTCGTACATCATCGACTCGACCAGCGAGGGATGGACGTCGGCGAAGTACGTGCGCAGCTCGGCCGCGTCCCGCTTCGCCCACCTGTCCAGCGGTACGCCGAGCCGCTGGGCGAAGAGCTGCACGCCCTCGGTGGCGACGTACACGAGGTCGGGTGCCGTGCCCGCGGCGATCTGGGTGAGGATCTTGGAGAAGAAGTCCGACCAGTCGTAGGCCTGTACGGGGTTGATGCGGATCCTGATGTCGGGGTGGACCTCGCGGAATCCGTCGCGCAGGGCGCGCTGCGCCTCGGGGTTGAAGGCGGAGCCCAGGGTGGCGATGACGAGCGAGCCGTCGTCGCGGCCGGGGATGTCGGCGGCGGTGAGGCGGTCCCAGCCGGCCGCGACACCGGCGAGAGCGGCGGCTCCGGCGCCGTATGCGCCGTAGCGCATCAGGGCCCGTCGGGAGAGGAGCGAGTCGGTCATCGGCGAGCCTAACTCGTGTTAGCCGAACTTTGATTTCATGATGATGAGAACCCCGCCGCGGCTCTGTCAAGGGATGTGCGCGGAGGGGGAGTTGCGAACGGCCGGTGCGCGAGGGCTTGACCTTTAACGAGTTAGGTATACGGTTCCGGACCACATGAGCCGTGTCCCGACGACGATGTCGGGGAAGGGAGCCGCACGATGCGTGGCATGAAGAGGAGTTCGCTCGGCCCGGGGGAGACACTGTCCAGGCGGTCGCTGCTGACGGCCTCGGCCGTCGGCGCCGCCGGTGTTCTGCTGCCGGACCTCGTGGGGCCGGCGGTGGCGGTGCCCCGCGAGGCGACGGCCGCGTGCTCGGGCAGCTACCGCGCCGAGTACCACTTCACGGTCCCCGACCAGTGGATGAACGACCCGCAGCGCCCGATCTGGATCGACGGCGAGTACCACTACTACTACCTCTACAACCCCGACTACTCGACGGGCGGCACGACGGCCGGCACCACCTGGCGCCTGGCCACCAGCACCGACCTCGTCTCCTTCACCGACCGGGGCATCGCCGTGCCCAAGGACACGACTCCCAATGGCGATGTCTGGTCCGGCTCGGCGGTGGTCGACACGGACGGCACGGCGGGCTTCGGCGCGGGCGCGGTGATCGTCCTCGCCACCATGGCGCCCGACGACGTCACCCAGGCCCAGTACCTGTACTACTCGACGGACGACGGCCGCACCTTCACGAACCACGGCACCGCCCCGGTCCTCCCCAACCCCGGCGTACGGGACTTCCGCGACCCCAAGGTGATCCGCGACGAGGAGCGCGGGCGGTGGGTGATGCTGCTCGCCGAGAACGACAAAGTCGGCTTCTACCACTCCGTCGACCTCAAGGCGTGGACGTACGTCGGCGGCTTTATCAAGGGCGGCATCGGCGTCCTGGAGTGCCCCGACCTGTTCCGGATCAGGGCGGACGACGGGACCTGGAAGTGGGTGCTGGGCGTCAGCGCCAACGGCAAGGGCTCCGGGCTGCCGAGCACGTTCGCGTACTGGACGGGTTCCTTCGACGGTACGACCTTCACCGCCGACGCCTCCGATCCCCAGTGGCTGGACCACGGCTGGGACTGGTACGCGGCGGTCACCTTCGACAAACGTGACGCGAGCGGGGTCCTGGACCCTGACGCGCGGTATGCGATCGGCTGGATGAACCACTGGGACTACGCGAACACCACGCCCACCATCGAGTGCGACGGCTTCAACGGCACCGACTCGATCGTCCGCGAGGTACGACTGAAGCACGCGTCGGGTACGTATTACCTGGCGTCCCAGCCTGTGGCGGCCCTGGACGACCATGTGTCGCGCACGGTGGACCTCGGCGACATCGCGGTCGACGGCACCCGACCGCTCGACTACACGGGTACCGCGTACGAGCTGACCTGTGAGATCACCTGGGACCAACTGCTGGGCGCCGGCCTGCAGTTGCGGCGGTCGTCGGACGGCGGGCGGCACATCGACGCGGGAGTCTACGGCGACTACGCCTTCGTCAACCGCGGTTACACCGTGAGCCCCGACACCTCCGGCCGCTGGCAGGAGAGCCGCACGCCGTTCGACCTGTCCGCCGGCACGGTCCGCCTGCGGATCCTCGTCGACCGCACGTCCGTCGAGATGTTCGTCGACGACGGCCGGTACGTGCACTCGACCGAGGCCTTCCCCGACCCGTCCGACACCGCACTGGCGCTGTTCACGATCGACGGGCAGGCGGTGTTCCGGAACGTGGTGATCCGGGAGTTCACGGTCTGATCCGACGGGGAGGTGGCCGGGGCGGGCCGAGAGGCTGCCGACGACCGGCGCGCCAGGGCTCTCTATACCGAGGCAAGCCAGGGCCTGTCCGGCGGATCAGGTCGGCTGCAGAAGACGGCGCTTTTCAGGCAACCCGAGCGGGGTCATGGGGGTCCCCCCCGCTCGAGCGAAGCCGAGAGTGGGGGAGCGTGCAGCTGCAAGGCGGAGGAGGGAGTCGACGCGGGGCGTCGGCGACTGACGACAACGCGGCAGATGTGCGTGCCAGGGCCCGCGACGCCGACATGATCCGCCGGACAGGCCCTAGACATCGGCACCGCGGAAACGGGCACGAGACCACGCCCGCACATGTGGTGGAGCCTCGCCCGTCGGTAGGGGAATGCGCCGCGGGCGAGTTCGAGAGGTCCTATCCAGCCGGCGAGATCACTCTCGACGCCATCGGTCCTGCCCCTTGCGGCCTCATTGAGGCCGCGTTGAGGCCACAAGGACAGGAGCAGACGGTCATTGACACGTGCAACTACGGCCCCGGGCGTGACGGGCACATCCTCGAGCTCGACAGCAAGTCGCTCACCTCGAGCGAGCTGCCGCTGCGGTACATCCCGGACGCCATGGTCGTGAAAGCGTTCAACACCATCTTCTTCAAGCATCTGCTGTCACTCGCCCGCCCGGCGGGGGCGGCCGACCGCTCCTACCTGCCGATCGCCGGGGACTCCGCGCCGGCGAAGGCGGCGGTGACCGAATTCATCGAATCCATCGGGTACAGCGTGGTGGACGCGGGACCGCTGGCCGACAGCTGGCGGCAGGCGACGGGCACGCCGGTGTGGGGGACCCCGTATGGGCCCTTCTCGAACGAGAAGGGCCAGCCGGTCGGCGAGGACGCCATCCGCGCGGCACTGGCCACCGCAACGCGGTAACCGTAAGTTGGCGCGGGCCGCGGTATGGTCCGGCCGTGTTATGGCCCCGCCCGGTAGGCGCCGGGCGGGGCCATGACGCAGAACTCGTTGCCGTCCGGATCCGCGGGGATCCAGCTGGCCAGGGGCGATCTGCTGGCCACGGCCACCAACCCCGGGGCACGCCTGGAGGGGGTGACCGCCGGCCGGGTGGCCGCCGGCGCCGATGCGACGGCGGACGCCTGGTCCAACCCCACCTCGCTCATGATCGGGCTGCTGGCCGTCACGACGACGGCGTTCAGCCAGCCGCTTCCGAAGCCGCTACGGGCCTCCCTGCGCGTAGACCTCCCTGCAGCATGACTCGCCATGGCACGAGCCTCCGTGTCGAGCGTCACGGTCCTGCGAGACAGGAACGGATACCTCCAATTTCCCTCAATCCGATCAACGGTGCACTTCGGCCGATTGTCGGGGTATCGGACATGCTCAGCTACGCGTCGCAATGGACCACTCCGGGCCCAGGGCAAGAGTCCGTCGTGTTTCGGAACCGTCACGGGTCTTGTCACCAGTGCGGGCGTCGTGCCAGTGTCCGGGCCAATGGTTACGTAACCATGGCCGGTTTACAGGGGTCCGAGTGTCTGTATCCGGACCCTGGTTCATCACTGCCTCGGCTCAGGTGACGAACCCGCACTCCGCCCTCCGCGATTCCCGTCACTGGAGACGACATGACCAAGACCCCGACGAGGTCGAGAAGACTGGCCAGTGTGCTCATGGCCGGCTTCGGCGCGACACTCATGTTCCTGACCGCCCCCGCCTTCGCCCAGCCGGCCGCCGAGACGTCAGCCGCCTCGCACACGTCGGTGAAGCCTGCGTCGAAGGGCGGTACCAGTGACTTCCGCGGGGTGAACTGGGCAGACCCGCGGGACAACTACGCCAGTGACGCCGTGGTGCCCAGCGGGCTGTCGGTGACCGACGACTACCGCACCGTGTACCGCACCACCGGTCACATGGTGCGCGGCTTCAAGAAGAACCTGGGCGCCAACACGCTGCGACTGCCGATCAACCCGGCAAGCGTGGGCACCAACTGGTGGAAGTCGTACCGGGCGACGATCGACGCGGCCACGGCCTACGGTGACAAGGTCATCGTCAGCTACTGGGAGGCCAACACCAGCAAGGACGGCCTGGTCGACGACACGGCCGCCTGGAAAACGATGTGGAACACCGTGGTGCGGGAGTACAAGCACAACCCACGGGTCTACTTCGAGCCCATGAACGAGCCGCACGGCTACACCCTGGACCAGTGGGTGTCCGTCACCAGCGGTTGGCTGGCCCAGCACAAGGACGTCCCGCGCGGCCGTGTCGTGATCAGCGGTACCGGCTACAACGACAACGTCACCGGTGTCGGCGCGGCACCCGAGCTGCGGGGAACGCTGCTGTCGCTGCACTTCTACGGCTTCTGGGCCAGCTACACCCAGCAGGCGGACTGGACCGCCGACCTCGAAGCCCGCATCGGCAAGTACGCCGGCCGGACCATCATCGACGAGGCCGGCTCCCCGATGACCACCGGTCTGAACTACGGCGCCTGGAACGGCAACATCTACACGTCGTATCTCGCGGCCGTGACCAACACCGCCCGCAGCAAGGGGATGGGACTGGTGTACTGGCCGGGCCTGAGGTTCGGCGACGCCTACTCGATCGAGTCGCTGGACTCCGAGGGCAACCTGGTGGACAACAACGCCAGCGGAGTCGCCCTGCTGCGCTGGGGCTACGGCTTCGGCACGACCCCGCCCGTCAACGACCTGCCGCCCGCGCCTCCCGGCGAGGTCCTGCGCGGAGTGGCCTCCAACCGCTGCGTCGACGTGCCCGGCTTCAGCACGACCAACGGCACCCAACTCGACCTCTGGGACTGCAACGACGGCGGCAACCAGTCCTGGAACTGGAACGCGGACAAGCAGCTCACCGTCTACGGCAACAAGTGCATGACGGTGGGTGGCACCGGAGCCACCGCGGGCGACCCCGTGGTCATCTCCGACTGCACCGGCGCGGCGGCACAACAGTGGAACGTGAACGCCGACCTCACGGTGACCAGCGTCGCGAACCCGGCGCTCTGCCTCGACGCAGCCGGAGCGGGCACCGGCAATGGCACGGCGGTCGATGTCTGGTACTGCAACGGAAGCAGCAACCAGCAGTGGGCCAGGAGCTGAGGCCGGCACCTGTTCCCCTCGACCACTGATCCGAACCGCACGGGCCCTTCGAGTACCCTCGCCGGCCCGTGCGGGTCAGCGCCGCCGCGCCTCGCCTTCCGGTGAGGGCGGCGGCGCTCCGGTGCTCGCGCGGACCACCAGCCGGGTGGACCGAGGTCTTGTCGATCAAGTCGGGCCCAGTGCGGCCGATCTCGCTCAGCAACTCCTGAAGACCGAGCCGGCCGACCGCGGCGAAGTCCTGCCGCACGGCGGTCAGCGGTGGCGCCAGTGCGTACCCCGGGCAGGACGAAACGCCTTGCAGTCTTTGGCGTGATCCCAAGAGGCCGGAATGATGTTGTGCTCGGGGGAGCCGGGATGACGTCCTTGTCACCCGTTCGCCGGACTGCGCGGTCGGCATGGTGAGCCTCATGATGTGTGCCGTGATCAAACATGCACTTGCAGTTGTCGCCCTGGCCGCAACATCCACCGTCCTGGCAACGGGAACCGCGTCCGCTGCGCCCCCTCCCAAGGCCGGCGACCATGCTGCCGCCGTGGCCCCCTTCGTTTCGGCCGTTTGCAACTCCAGGGTGCTGAACCGTCACCTCTGCCACAGGTGACCTGCTGAGCGACTTCCGTATCGAGCCCGAAGACCGAGGGGTACGCACAGTCTGAGCACCCCAGGAAGCACGAAAGCGGCCCCGCCCTCCCGAGGCGCATTCCAGGGGTCGTTGCCACACAAGTGATCAACTGGCTGTGGCCAGTAGCTCAACGAGACGCTCGGCTGGGGTTTCCCAGCCGAGCGTTTTGCGTGGGCGGCGACCCGCACTGCCACGGACGGCCCGGTTGGTCCGGTCGGGCCCGGCGGCTCCGTGATGGATGTACCGGGCTCGCCGCGGCTGCCGGGCGGCCCAGTGACGGGTCCCCCCCCGAGGCGCTCGACCTGTTGGGCGAGCGGCCGGTTGTACTCCCGTTCCGCCTTCAGCCGGTGGCCGAGCCGGCCGCCCTCTTGGCAGTGGCGGTTCTGCAGGACGCCTCGCCCGCGGCGAGTTCCCCCCGGCTTCAAGTGAGGGGGAGGGGCTGTTCGGCCCAGATCGTCTTGCCGTTGTACGTCTGGCGGGTGCCCCAGCCCTGGGTGAGCTGGGCGACGAGTAGCAGGCCGCGGCCGCCTTCGTCGAAGGTGCGGGCGCGGCGCAGGTGGGGGGCGGTACTGCTGGCGTCGGAGACTTCGCAGATGAGGTTGCGGTCGCGGATGAGCCGGAGCTGGATGGGGGCGCCGCCGTAGCGGATGGCGTTGGTGACGAGTTCGCTGACGACCAGTTCGGTGACGAAGGCGGCCTCGTCCAGGCCCCAGGCGGCCAGCTGTCGGCGGGTGTTCCTTCGGGTCTCGGCGACGGCTGAGGGATCGGGCGGCACGTCCCAGGTGGCGACATGTGCCGCGTCCAGGGCGCGGGTGCGGGCTATCAGCAGCGCCACGTCATCGGCGGGGCGGTCCGGGAGGAGCGTCTGGATCACGGTGTCGCAGATGCTCTCCAAGGACGGAGCCGGCCGGGCCAGCACCTCGCGCAGCGCGTCGAGGCCTTCGTCGATGTCGCGGCCACGGTCCTCGATGAGACCGTCGGTGTACAGCGCGAGGAGGCTGCCTTCGGGCAGTTCGAGCTCGGTGACTTCGAAGGGCAGGCCGCCCAGCCCCAGCGGCGGGCCCGGCGGGATGTCGGGAAATTCCACGGCGCCGTCCGGAGTCGCCACCGCGGGTACGGGGTGGCCCGCGCGAGCCAGGGTGCAGCGCCGGGAGACCGGGTCGTAGACGGCGTACAGGCAGGTCGCGCCGATGTCGCCGACGGCGACATCGGCCTCGGCGGACAGGTGGATGACCAGGTCGTCCAGGTGGGTCAGCAGCTCGTCGGGCGGAAGGTCGACATCGGCGAGGGTGCGCACGGCGGTGCGCAGGCGTCCCATGGTGGCCGAGGCCTGGATGCCGTGGCCGACGACGTCGCCGACGACGAGCGCGACCCGGGCGCCGGACAGCGGGATCACGTCGAACCAGTCGCCGCCGACGCCGGCCTGCGTACTGGCGGGCAGGTAGCGAGAGGCGACGTCGACGGCGGCCTGCGGGGGCAGCCGTTGCGGCAGGAGACTGCTCTGCAGGGTGAGGGAGGTGCGGCGCTCACGGGTGTAGCGGCGGGCGTTGTCGATGCAGACGGCGGCCCTGGCGGTGATCTCCTCGCCCAGGAGCAGGTCGTCCCGCTCGAAGGGTTCCGGGCGCCGGTGCCGGGAGAACGTCGCCACGCCGAGGGTGATGCCTCGGGCGCGCATCGGTACGGCCAGCACCGAGTGGAAGCCGTAGCGCCGCATCCGTTCGGCCCGGTCCGGGGCCTGGGTCGCCACCTGGTCCATCGTGGACACGGTCACGTTCTCGATCAGCGGCCGGCCGGTGGTCAGGCACCTGGCCGCGGTCGACTCATCCGGGTAGGCGGCCACTTTCCCGCGCTCCACCACGACCTCGGGGCAGCCCTCCAGGACCGACTGGTAGGCGACACGGCGCAGCATGACGGGGCTGGGCGGCGAGCTGTCGCGCGGGTCTTCGCCGCCTTCGATGGCGGGAAGCAGGTCGACGGTGACGAAGTCCGCGAGGTGCGGGATGGCGACGTCGGACAGTTCCTGCGCGGTCCGGGCGAGGTCCAGGGTGCTGCCGATGCGGATGCTGGCCTCGTTGAGCAGGGCCAGGCGCCCTCGGGCCAGGTGCTCCTCGGTCACGTTGTAGGCGGACAGGAGGACTCCCCGTACCGTTCCCCCGGCGTCCCTCACGGGGGTGAGCGAAGTCGACCAGATGCTCTCGCTCTCGTGGCCCGCCAGGCGCAGGACCTGCTGCAGACGCTGCTGTTCTCCGGTCTCCAGCGCCCGCCGCATGCACGCTTCCGTCCGGTCGCCCTCCGGGGCGACCACGATCTCCGACACACGCAGACCCTCCATCGCCGCTTCGGGCAGGCCGATCACACGCTCCATCTCCGCGTTCGCCCGCCGCAGCCGCAGGCCGGTGTCGTAGAGCGCCGTCGTGGACGGGGACTGGGTGAACGCCCACCTCACCAGTGCGTCGTCCTGGACGGGCGACGACGGCCGGGCCAGGGGGGACACCAGGAGCCACTCGCCGTCCCCGTTGTCTTCGTACCCGGGCTCCCGGCGGTGGGCGAGCAGGTTCACTGTGAGGCGGTGGCCGTCCCGGTGCAGGAGAGTCGCCGTCCCGTTCCACCTCGGCAGCTCCTGCAGGGAGCGCAGCGTCTCAGAGGTCGGCTCCCCGGCGAGCAACGGCGCCGCGGGCCGGCCGACGACCTCCGCGGACCGGTATCCGAGCAGCCGCCGCGCTCCCCTGCTCCACCCGGTCACGATGCCGTGCGGATCCACGGTGGCCCTGGCCGTGGCCGACTCGTCGACGGGGTCGTCCGGCCGCCACGCCGCCCGGTCGTCGTCGGCGGTTTCAGAACCCGTCATCACGTTCATCCGCCTCACCTCGGTCTTTCCACCGTGCGTCCCGGCCCGGCCAGGAGCAACCGACGGGGAGTGGTTGAACATATACGCTCAATAAGGCGATAAGTGTAAAAAGGCTATCAACGCATCGACGACGGAGGGTCGTGCCATGGCTGCCACAGGCGAGGGGACGTGGCCGGACGCGGCCGAATGGACCGGGAAGATCTACAGCGGTGGCTGGCGGCAGTCCGGGGGCGGGGCTCAGCCGGTGAACGAACCCGCCACGGGAGAGCGGCTGGCGGAGGTGGGTGTGGCGGCGCCCGCGGATGTCGCCCGGGCCGGGGCCCTGGCCGCCCGGGCTCAGCGGGCCTGGGCCGAGACGGCACCCCAGGAGCGCGCCGAGGTCCTGCTCCGTGCCGCCCGGGCACTGCGCGACAACAGCGGGGCGATCCGCGAGTGGATCGTCAGGGAGTCCGGAGGCGTCCCGGCGAAGGGCGACTACGAGATCGCGGCCGGACTCAGCCAGTTGTCGCAGGCCGCCGGGCTCGCCTCGCTGCCTCGCGGCGAGATCCTGAGCCCGCCGACACCCGGCCAGGCCAGTTACGCGTGGCGGGTACCGCTGGGTGTGATCGGCGTCATCAACCCCTGGAACGCCCCACTGCTGTTCGCCATGCGGGCCCTCGCGCCCGCTCTTGCGCTGGGCAACGCCGTCCTGCTCAAACCCGATCCCCACACACCGGTGTCCGGCGGCGTCGTCGTGGCGCGGCTGTTCGAGGATGCCGGGCTGCCGGAAGGGCTGCTTCATGTCCTGCCCGGAGGCCGCGGCACCGGTGAGGCGGTCGTGGCTGATCCCCACGTCGCCATGGTCGCCTTCACCGGCTCCACCGAGGCGGGACGGGCGGTCGCCCGCGCCGCGGGCGACGGGCTCAAGCGGGTGGCCCTGGAACTGGGCGGCAAGAACTCCATCGTCGTGCTCGACGACGCGGACGTCGACGCCGCCGCGGCAGCCGGGGCGATGAGTTCCTTCGGTTACCAGGGGCAGGCCTGCGTCGCCGCCGGACGTCATCTCGTGCACGTCGACATCGTGGAGCCGTACACCGAGGCACTGATCAGGCAGGCCGGCGCGCTGCGGGTCGGCGACCCCCGCGAGCAGGGTGTCGCCCTCGGTCCCGTGATCAGCGAGCGCCAGGCCGCGAGGATCGAACGTCTCGTGGACGAGAGCGTGGCCGCCGGGGCACGGGTGCTGGCCGGCGGACGCCGTGACGGGCTGTTCTACCCGCCCACCGTCCTGGACCACGTCGAGCGGACCATGCCAGCCTTCACCGAGGAGATCTTCGGTCCGGTCGCCCCTGTCGTCGCGTTCCGTACCGACACGGAGGCCGTCGAGATCGCCAACGACACCGCATACGGTCTGACGGCGGCTGTGCACTCCCGTTCGGTGCCGCGGGCCGCGCTCATCGCCGAGCAGTTGCGCACCGGAATGGTGCACCTCAACGACGTCTCCGCCAAGGACGCCGCGAACGCCCCCTTCGGCGGGATGGGAGCATCGGGCAACGGCTCCCGCATCGGCGGCACCGCCAATCTGGAGCAGTTCACCCAGTGGCGCTGGATGACGGTGGCCGAGGCGGTCTGATGCCTGCGGCGCCGACGGCGTCCGCGCCGCGGCACCTGTGACCTGTGTTGTCAGTGCCCTGTGTTGTCAGTGCCCTCCGGGGCAACAGGCAGGTCACAGAGCAGGTCGTAGTGGAGTTCGGGCGCGATGAGGCGGGTCTCGCCGGACATCTCCTGCAGCAACGGGGTGCGGCTGTGGTTTCAGCAGTCCGGCGGCTATGGCCCCGTCGAACCGGGCTGGGCCTTCGGGATCCGGTGGGTGAAGAACATCGCGAGGAGGGCGGTGAAGGCGAGGATGGCGAGTGCTGCGCGCAGACCGTCGATCCTGGCCGCGGCGTTCGAGTCGAGCGCCGCCCGAGTCACCTCCGTGCTCGTGCCCGCTTCGTCGAGGGCGGTCTTGAGCTGGGCGTCCGACAGGAACGGCGCGCCGCTCTGGAGTTCCACGCCCGCCCGGTTCTTGACGTCGGCCGGGACCGCCGGATTCTGCTCCACGCTGGTCAGGAACGAAGTCGTCAGCGTGGCGATCATGATCGATCCGGCGAGTGCCGTACCGATCGAGGCGCCGAGATTGGTGACGGCGTTCTGGACGCCGCCGACCTCCGCGCTCTGAGCCTCCGGCACCGCGGATACGGTGACCGCCCCGAGCTGGGACGCCAGCGCGCCCATCCCAAGCCCGATCAGCAGGAGCGGGATGGCGACGATTTCCGCACCGGCGTCTGCGTCGAGCGCGGCCATCAGGACCACCGCGCCCGCGAGCAACGCGAGGATCCCGAGCCGTACCACCCGCCGTGGAGAGACGTCCGGAAAGAAGCGGGGGATCAGGATCGCGGCCGCCAGAAGGGTGACCGACAGCGGCAGGATGCGGGCACCGGTCGCGAGCGCGGACAGGCCCAGGGCCACCGACAGGTAGAGCGGTACGACGAAGAACACGCCCATCTGTACGAGGTACTGGAAGAAGAACATCGTCAGCCCGCCGGTGAGTTGCTTGTTCTGCAACATGGCCGGGTCGATGAGCGGCTCCCTCCGCCGCTCCACCAAGCGGGCCTCCCAGCGGAGAAGGAGCCAGATCAGAAGGAGGCCGGCCAGCATCAGCCACACGACCAGCGAAACTCCGAGCCACGAAGGCGCCTCGGGCTTCGGCCGGAACCAGCCCCATTCGTCCGAGCGGAGAACGCCGTAGACGAAGATGCCGAGCCCGCTCGCGGAGAGCACGACGCCGACGAGATCGATGCGCGGGCGTTCGCCGATCGGCGCGTCCGTGATGCGGCGTGCGAGCGCCAGGATGCCGAGCACCATCAGCACCTCACCCGCGAAGACCCACCGCCAGGAGAAGTACGTGGTCGCGACACCGCCGATGAGCGGCCCGACCGCGATCGCCACGGCCCCCGCGGCCGCGACGAGTCCGTAGGCGGCGGGCCGGCGTTCCACGGGGAAGTTGCTTGCCACGAGCGTCACGATCGCGGGCAGGATGAGCGCCGCTCCGATCCCCTCCAGGAACGCCCAGCCGATCAGCAGCACGGGCAGATTCGGTGCGAGCGCCGTTACCAGGGAGCCGCAGCCGTAGATACCGCAACCGATCATGAAAACGCGTTTGCGGCCGATCAGCGCCCCGGCCTTGCCGCCGGGAATCATGAACATCGCCATCACGAGGGTGTAGGCCGTGATGGCGCCCTGGATCCCCGTCACGGTCGTGCCCACGTCGTCGGCGACCGTCGCGATCGACACGTTCATGACCGAGCTGTCGAGCGCCATCAGGAACTGGCCGGCCGCGAGTGTCAGCAGGACGATGCGTGCCGTTGCCGCAGTGCCGGCAGTGCCTGCAGTGCCTGCCCCGGGTGTCATGCGCGCATCGTCTCAGCAGCCCCGGAGGGCGATCCGCGCCACGCCAAGGAGGTCAACCGGTTGGCGGGCCCCTCAGCGGGGACCGGGTCGCGTATCGGGCATGGTGACCGGTCGTCGGAGTCCATCACCGGTCCGTGGTCTGGTCGTACAGGCTTCGGCCCGCGACGAAACGGCCACCGAGGCTCCGTCCCCGTAAAGGGACGCCGTCGTGGCCTGAGGTCCAGTCCTCGGACCTCGGACCGGGAGTCGCCTCGTGTGGTCCTCGGCGGCGGGCTGCCGCAGCGTGCCGGACAGTGAGCTGTCGGTCGGGATCGTGCTCCGTGTCACCTCCGGCAGGGGGAGCGCATCGAAGGCCGTGCGAGCCACCCTTGTCGCAGCGCCGGGAGAGGCGCCGCAGCACGACGGGCTCGGCCAGCCCTGGTTAATTCGGCATCGCTCAGGAACTGAGCAGCCTGCTCTTCTGCTCCTCGAACTCGGCCTCCGTGAGGACACCCTGAGCCTTGAGTTCCCCGAGTTGCTTCAGCTGGTCGATCTTGCTGCTCATGTCGACGGGCGGCTGCGCGGCAGGGGGCCCGGCGGGTGCCGCCGGCTGCAGCGCGGCGTCCTGGTAGTCCTGTTGGGCCCATCGCCCCTGCTGGCGGCGGGACACACGGTTCGACACGGCGGTCGCTGTACCGGCCACGACGGCTGTGCGGGCGACCCCGCGGAGGAGACCTGGCACGGCGATTCCCTTCTCGAAGGAGGCATGCGGGACAAAGGTGCGAGCCAAGCGCGGGAGACAAACAAATCCCCGGCCGACGCGCAATTACCGGCACACCGGACCCTCCCATTGGATCACCGTACGAACTTCCCCGCATCTCGGCCTCGGCGCTGCCCGGCGTGCATATCGGTGTTCTGCCGGGCTGTGATTCTCATGGCAAGCTGATATGTGGGCCATGTGGCCGCGCGGCCACATCAAGTGGCGAGGTCTACGCGGGAGGAGCCCGAAATGACCACGACGGGAATGCACCACCGGCACGGAGCCACGAGCGGCAGCGAAGGGGCGTGGGTGGCCGGCTGGACCGGTTTTGCCGGGGTCATGATGATCTTCGGCGGGTTGATGGCGATATTCCAAGGAATTGCCGCCATTGCCAAGGACGACGTCTTCGTCGCCACCCGCGACTACGTCTACAACTTCAACCTGACGAGTTGGGGATGGATCCACCTCGTCCTCGGTGTTCTGGTGGTCCTCGCGGGCGCCGCCGTGTTCCGTGGGGCGGTGTGGGCGCGGGTGGTCGGAATCGCCCTGGCCGGCCTGGCGATGATCGCCAACTTCATGTGGCTCCCGTACCAGCCCGTCTGGGCCATCGTGCTGATCGCCGTGGATGCCTTCGTCATCTGGGCGCTGTGTGTCGGAAAGGGCCGGGAGGCTCGCACCGATTAGTCGTCTGCGCCGTGCCGTCCAACCCGGCGGGCGGGAAACGCGCCGAACGGAGCGGGACAGCACCCACCCCGGGCGGTGGCACGGGACGCGCCGCCGGGCCCGCAGGACCCATGGACGCCACAGCCGGCCTTCCGGTGGATCTCCTCCCGGGTGCGGGCCGCCGTCGCTCCCCGGGGCGGACGAAGGTGAGCAGCGGGCCGACGACCGTCTGCCTGGACACCACCAGGATCGCTCCCGGCATCACGGCCGCGCCCTGTGACATCCCGAGGAGCGGTGCGGCCACCAGCGCCACAGACAGCGCCACCGAGGCGACGGTGAGCAGCGTGCCGAGCCAGATCAGCCGCACCGCGAACCCGCCGGTTGTGGGCGATGAACATCTTCAGGTCGAGGCCGAGTCCGGCGTCGTAGAGAAAGCACCGCGACCGCCAGCGGGACCAGCGGGGAGAAGGTGCTGCCCAGGAGCCGCCCGGGGTGGACGTCGTCGGTCAGTGCGCCCGCGGTGAATCCGACGGGCAGCAGCAGGATCAGCGCGGGGATGCGCAGCCGGCTCGCCACCACCTGGCAGCCCGCGGCCAGTACGACGATCAGGCAGGCCGTGGCCCAGGAGTACTTGGCCTTCCGTCACCGCTAGGCCTCCCGCACCGCTGAGGACACCCGAGCGGACCCGGCCCCGTGGCCCGCGGTGGCGGAGTCACTACGTCGACGGCTGACCCGGATCGGTGGCATCCAGTGCGGCCAGGACGTCCGGCACCGGGATCCGCCCGGAGGCGACCAGCTGCCCGCCGCCGCGTCGCAGGGCGGTGGCGAAGGGCGCGGCCCACAGGTTCTCGTAGATCAGGATCCCGGCGGAGGTGCCGGGTTCCAGGGCGGCAGCCGCCTCCTCGATGTCGTCCTGGCCCAGCAGGCCGGAGGAGACGCCCTCGAAGACGGCCAGGTCCAGAGCGCCGTCGCCGGTGAGGTCGGCGATTTCCAGGCCGACCACGGATCCGTCCTCGTCCTTCCGGACGAACAGCAGATCGAGGATCCGAATGAGGCCGCGATCCACCAGGTCGACAAGGAGGGGAAAGCCCTCGCCCGTCATTCGGTTGCCGGGAAATTCAACGACCACATAGTCGATCGGACCCATCATTTCAGCGGATTCATCGCTCATGGCTTCACCCCTGGGTGGTCATGACATGGAGAATTCCCCCTACTTCCGTATGCCATTGCATCACCGGACGGAAGGCGCCGCACTTCAGTGCGGTATCAACCCGTCGGGCCCGTCCAGGTCGCGGGGCCCGATCAGCGCGGGTCTCCTGTGACCATGACGAGCAGCTCACCTCCGCCGGGGCCGGACGAGCCCTCCGCCGGCCCGTCCGGCGACCAACAGGCCTCGGCGCGGGACCGCGACGAGCTGGCCGAGCTGCGGCACAGGGTGAGGGCCCTGGAGAGCACCGGGCGGTCGCCGGGGACACGGCACCACTGGTTCCGGTCGACGGGGTCGGTCCTGCTGCTCCTCCTCGCCTCGCTGCTGTCGCTGCTCGCCGTCGTCGCGGTCTGGGCGAACAGCATCGTGCGGGACACGGACCGCTACGTCGCCACCGTCGGGCCGCTGGCGAGTAATCCGGACGTACAGAAGGCGATCACCAACCGGGTCACCTCAGCGGTCCTGGCGCGGGTCGACGTGGAGGGACTGGTCAAGGAGCTGGAGCGGGCGGCGGCGCGGCAGGGGGCCCCGCCCAAGGCGGCCAAGCTGCTCGGCGATCTGAAGGGGCCGATCACCAGCGGCCTGACGAGCCTGGTCAGCCACACCGTGGAGCGGGTGGTCGCCAGCAGTGCCTTCGACACCGTCTGGGTCACCGCGAACCGCAGGGCCCACAACGCGCTCGACGAGGCCCTCACGGGCGAGTCCGACGCAGTGGTGTCCGTCGAGAACGGTCAGGTCACCATCGACGTGGGACCGATCGTGGCCCAGGTCAAGGACCGGCTGGTCAGCGCCGGCTTCAAGCCGGCCGCGGGTATCCCGGCCGTCCACACCGAGTTCGTGGTGTTCGCGTCGAAGGACATCGGCAAGATCAAGTGGTATCTGCGGGTACTGGAGATCGTCGGCAGTTGGCTCCCCCTCATCGCCGTACTGGTCGGCGCCGCGGGCGTCTACCTGGCCGTGCACCGCCGCCGGGCCCTGATCGGGGCCGCCCTCGGGGTGTTCGCCGCGATGCTGCTGCTCGGCATCACGCTCAGCGTCCTACGATCCGTCTACCTGGACCATCTGCCCGCCGGGGCATCGGAGGCCGCCGCCGGTGCGGTGTACGACGCGCTGATCAAGTTCCTGCGCGCCGGCGTACGGGTGCTCGGTGCGGTGGCTCTGGTGACGGCCGTCGGTGGCTTCCTCGTGGGCCCGTCCCGGGTCGCCGTCCTCACCCGTACGGGCTGCCGCAAGGCCATCGGCGCCCTCCGGGACGCCTCCGTGTCGGCGGGGCTCCCGCTGGGGGCGGTCGGCCGGTTCGTCCACCGCTACAAGGACTGGATCGGCGGTGTGATCCTGGTGGTCGCCGCGATCGTCCTGTTCACATGGAACTACCCGACCGTGGCGGTCGTGGTGTGGACGCTGGTGATCGTGCTGATCGCCCTCGCGATCCGCGAGTTCCTGGACAGTGACACTCCTGACACGCCGTCCGCTGCTACGCCTGGCGCCTGACCGCGCGCTCGTGCCGGCGCGCGCCCACCCGGCGCCGGATCGCCCGCCGGCACTCGAGTATGCCGGTGCCGACCCCGATCGGTACGACGATGTTGAGCAGCGGTTGGAGCAGCGAACCCCACGCCTCGTCCCAGCCGGCGAACGCCGTCGAGACCCCGATGTCGGCCGCCGCCGGAACACGGGGGTCCCTGAGCCCGGCAACTCGGCCTGCGAGGCCCCGGTACCTGCCGCAGGGTGGGGATGCGGTCGCCCAGCGAGCTGAGCCAGGTGGTGGCACGGCGGGCGGCGATCTGCGGCGCTGAGGCGGTCTTCACCCGGCTGTCGTGGCTGACCGGCCCCTGCGTCGTGGTGGCCGTCGGCATCACCACCCGTGCGGTCATCGCGCGGGAACCCACCGTGTCCCGGCACCTCGGCTCACCCGAACAGCCCAACTCGCCGGAGTCATGCCCCGGGGATACCTTGGTGTCGGGCTGGACGCCCTTTTTCGACCGGCAGGACCGGAGCAGTTCCGAGGACGGTGGCCGGCATGACCGAGGCGCAGCACTACGACGTCATCATCATCGGAACCGGTGCGTGCGGTGGGACCATCGCCCACCGGCCGGCACCCACCGGGAAACGGATCCTCCTTCTCGAACGCGGTGACCACTTTCCCCGCGAACGCGGCAACGGGGAATCGACCGCGGTCCTCGTCAAGGGGAAATACCGCGCCCCGGAGTTCTGGGACGACAAAGACGGAAACCAGTTCCCGCCCGAGGTCGATTACTGCGTGGGCGGCAACACCAAGTTCTTTGGCGCCGCACTCCTCCGCACGCGCCCCGAGGACTTCGGTGACCTCCGCCACCACGACAGCGTGTCCCCCGCCTGGCCGCCGATGGGCATCCACCTGCACAAGGGCATGCCCATCGGCGCCACCGCACATCGGGCGGGCACGGTCCGCTTCGGTCGTGACTCTTTCTCCCCGAGCACCGGAGCGGTCAGTACGTCCCTGCCCGCCGTCGCCGACGCCCTGCGCGTCGGCGACCACACCGTGGAGCGGCCGCAATGACCTCCCACCACCTGACCGGCGGCGACACCAGGAACCGCACCCCGCGGGAGCGAGCCGCACTCGGGAAGGCCGCCCGGTCGTCCGTACCCCGCTCCGGCCACGCCGAGTTCGCCCCCACGCCGAAGCGGCCCGACCCGGTGGACGTCATCGAGGCACAGTCCGCGACGCGGGTCCCCGAACTCGTACCGATCCGCTACGGCAGGATGACCGAGTCACCCTTCCGCTTCTACCGGGGGGCCGCCGCCATCATGGCCGCGGATCTCGCCGGCACCCCCTCGTCCGGGATCAGGACACAGTTGTGCGGGGACGCGCACCTGCTGAACTTCCGGCTGCTGGCCTCGCCCGAACGCCGCATGATGTTCGACATCAACGACTTCGACGAGACGCTGCCCGGCCCGTGGGAGTGGGACGTCAAGCGCCTGTCCGCGAGCTTCGTCATCGCCGGCCGGGCGAACGGCTTCAGCACCAAGGAGCGGGCCGGCATCGTACGGGCGACGGTGCGCTCCTACCGCGAGTGGATGCGGCGCTTCGCCGGGATGGGCAATCTCCCGGTGTGGTACGCCCAGTTCGACGAGGCGTGGGTGCGGGAGCAGTTCGCCCCGGAGCTGAGCAAGCGGGCCCGCGACCGCTGGTCGGGGGCCGTGTCGAAGGCACGTACCCGGGACAGCCTCCAGGCCTTCGACAAACTCACCCAGGTAGTGGACGGGAAGGTCCGCATCGCCGCGGATCCGCCCCTGATCACGCCGATCCAGGACCTGCTTCCGGACGTCGAACGCGGCGCCCTGGAGAAGGAGATCCACCGGCTGATCGAACACTACGGTCAGACCCTGCAATGGGACCGGCGCTTCCTGCTGGAGCAGTACCGGGTGGCCGACATGGCCCGCAAGGTGGTCGGGGTCGGCAGCGTCGGCACCCGCTGCTGGATCGTGCTCCTGCTGGGCAGGGACGACACGGATCCGCTGCTCCTCCAGGCCAAGGAGGCGGACCAGTCGGTGCTGGCGCCCTTCGCCGGCTCCGCCGGCTTCAGGACGCAGGGCGAGCGTGTGGTCTGCGGCCAGCGGCTCATGCAGGCCACCAGCGACATCTTCCTCGGCTGGGAACGGGTCGACGGCATCGACGGCCGCCGACGGGATTTCTACGTACGGCAGTTGCGGGACTGGAAGGGCATCGCGGAACCCGAGTCGATGGTGCCGGCCAGCATGCGGACCTTCGGTGAGCTGTGCGGTGCCACGCTGGCCCGTGCGCACGCGCGGTCGGGTGACCGGATCGCCATCGCCGCCTATCTGGGCAGCGGCGACTCCTTCGACCGGGCCTTGGTGACGTTCGCCGAGCGCTACGCCGACCAGAACGAGAAGGACCACCAGGCACTCGTCGAGGCCGTCGGTACCGGGCGGGTGACGGCCGAAGCAGCCTGAAGGCCCGCGTCGGCTTCCTGTCCCCCCGCAGCCCCGGCCGGCTCAACACCCTCGACGCCATGACAGGGGCAGGCCGGAGCAATGGTGGCGGTGGGCGATGTTCTACGCGGTGATGGAGATGGCAGTTTCCTCGGAGGTGTGGGCGCCGAGGTCCGAGGCGCCGATCGGGAGTTGAGGCGGGCGAGTCGCGCCGCCGTGACGCCGGCCTCGTGCAGTCGTGGTCACGTCGCCTGGGAGACGTCGCGGGCGAGGAAGACGCCGCACGTGCCGGACGCCTCCCGCGGGTTCATGAGCGGTCCCCTTGGTGCTGTCCTGCGGGATTTGTGCTCGGTTGCGTGCGCTGGGCCACGTCCGCCGCGGCGGCGGTGCGGTCACGGGTGTCGGCGGCGGGAGCGATGAGGATGGCGGAGGCGACGAACACCAGCACCACCAGCATGGCCGAGCGCAGCCCGTAGTGGTCGCCCAGGAACCCGAGGGCGGGCGGTCCCACGAGGAAGGCGACGTAGCCGATGATGGCGACCAGCGAGACGCGGGCGGTCTGGTCGGGGCCCGAGTCGCCTGCCGCCGACAGGGCGACCGGGAAGCCGAGGGATGCCCCAAGTCCCCAGAAGAGTACGGCCGTCGCCGCTACGACAGCGTTGTCGGAGAAGATGACCAGGAGGAGTCCGACCGCACCGGAGACGGCACTCGCGCGCACGACAGCGGCCCGCCCGAAACGGCTGAGGAAGAACCTGCCGCTGAAGCGCCCCAGGGTCATCGCCGCCGCGAATCCCACGAAGACGAGTGAGCCCATCGCGGCGTCAAGGCCGTGGCCGTCGACCATGAGCAGCGGCAGCCAGTCGTTGGCGGCGCCCTCGGCCAGCGCCATGGCCAGCACGATGGCGCCGATCAGCAGCAGCTTCCGGTCCTTCCACACCTGCGGCTTGGATCGTTGCCCCGGAACCGGAACCGGCCCCGGCCCCGGCCCCGGCCCCGGCCCGGCCCCCGGCGTCGACGGCGCGGCGCTGATGCCGATCCCCGCCGGAATGGCACGCAGGGCGTGGACCAGCATCCCCGTGGCGACCAGGGCGACCACGGCCAGATGCCAGTGGGCGGGTACTGCGGTGGCGGTCGCCGCCATTCCCGCCGAACCCCCGATGACCGTGCCCAGGCTGAAGCAGCCGTGCAGCGTGGGCAGCACCGCGGTCCCGGTGATGCGCTCCACGTCGGCGCCGTCCACGTTGATCGCCACTTCGCCCCCGCCCATGCCCGCGCCGAACAGGCACAGTCCCGCGGTGACCAGGGGTGCCGACGGCACGGCGCTGCCCACACCGATGACGACCGTGCCCGCGATGATCAGGGAAGTGCCGAGCACGATGACCGGCCGGGTGCCGAACCGGGATACGAAACGGCCGGAACACAGGATGCCGATCATGGAACCGACGGACAGACCGAACAGGACCAGCCCCATCTGCCCGATGGACAAGGCCAGTTGATCACGGACATCCGGGGTGCGCGTGACCCAGGACGACATGGCGATACCTGGAAGGAAGAACAAGAGGAACAAAGCTTGACGGCGTCGGCGTACGGCGCGGTCTTCCAAGGGGGAGCTCCGCTGGGTTCGGGACATGGTTTTCGGAAGGCGATCCGTCCGATCGCCTGCCGAGTATCCGCACTCGAACCGGCGCTCGGCAAGGGAGGGCCGGATACCCCGCTCGGCCGCCGCCTAAGCAGGGCAGCGGCACTCATGCCCACGCGATGGCGCGCACGTGAATCGTCGGACGGACCCGAAGAACCCGGTCCGTCCGACGATCGGGAACGAACGGCGGCGTCAGTCCGTCAGTTGAGCGTCCACCGCTGGTTGGTTCCTCCGTTGCACGTCCACAGGTCGATCTTGGTTCCGTTGGCCGTGCCGTTGTTGTCGGCGTCGAGGCAGAGCCCGGACTGGTTGTTGGTGATGGTGCCGTCGGAGTTGACGGTCCACTTCTGGTTGGTGCCGCCGGTGCAGTCCCAGATGATGACCTTCGTGCCGTTGGCGGTGCCGTTGTTGTCGGCGTCGAGGCACTTGTTGCCGTAGGCCACGAGCTCGCCGCGCGACGTGGACGTGAAGGTCTGGTTGTGTCCGCCGACGCAGTCCCAGAGGGCGAGCTGGGTGGCGTTGGTGATCGAGTTCTTGGCGATGTCGAGGCAGCGGTTGGAGCCGGCCCCGACGATCTCGTTGCCGTTGGTGCCCGCGATGCCCTGGAGCAGGACGGCGTCGAGGTTGGGCGCCCAGCCGCCGCTGTTGGAGAACTTCATGGTGTTGGAGCCCTTGGCCATACCGACCAGCACGGAGACGGTGCCGGAAGTGGTCCAGGAGCCGGTCGGCGGGAACGAGACCACGGTGGGCTGCTGGCCGTCGACCTGGAGCGTCGCCGTACGGGCCGTGCTGTCGCCGTTGACGTAGGCGATGGTGGCGAGCTTCACGCCGGACGTCGAGGCGCTGACGTTGTCGAACGTCAGGGTGTTGGCCGAGCCGTTGCCGATCCAGCCGACCAGCGAGCCGCCCGAGCAGTTCGCGCAGGTGCCGGTGGCGGCGGTACCCGCGAGGGTGTTGGAGGAGGACTCCGCCTCGTAGGTGGTGCCGGAGGCCTCGGTGCCGGTGACGGTGAGCAGCACCGCTTCGCCGGCCGGGACGCCGGCGGTGTAGCTCGTCGCGGAGCTGCCCGCGTTCGTCGCCGTCCATACGTTGCGCACGGAGGCGGAGGCCGTGGTCAGGCCCAGGTCGGCCCAGCGGGCGGTGATGGACGCGGCGGAGGAGGTCCGGTTGAGCAGCAGCACGGCCCGCTTGCCGGTGCCGGACAGGACCTTGCTGTAGACCTGCAGGCCCTTGGTGTCCTCGGCGACCTTGACGCCCTGGAGGCCGCGGGCGTCCTGGTCGATGGCGATGACCTCGGAGTTCGTGAGGATCGAAGCGGTGGTGGAGCTCATGGCGGTGAGGTTGTTGCCGGCCAGCAGCGGGGCGCCGGAGATCGCCCACAGGCCCATGTGTGTGCGGTTCTGGGCGGCACTGAAGCCGTTCATGCCGACCATCAGCATGTCGGGGTCGTTGTAGTACCCGGTGTGCTGGGACGACGGGTGCAGCGCCTTGTCGAAGTTGGCCAGCATGTTGGCCGTGGAGGGGCTGTTGCCCCAGAAGATGATGTCGGTGCTGGTGCGCCACATCGGAGCCGTCCCCGCGCCCCAGTTCCAGGGGTTGCCGGTGCCCCACTCGCAGAACGACAGGACCAGCTTGCGGCCGGTGATCGCCGCCGCGGCGTCGTTGGCGGCGCTGATCGCCTTGTACGTGGTCTCCGGGTCGAGGCCCTCGGCGTTGCCACCGCACCAGTCGATCTTGACGAAGTCGTAGCCCCACTCCTGGAAGGTCCGCATGTCCTGCTGGTAGTGGCCCTCACTGCCGGTGTTGGGTGCCGCGGGCCTGGTGGTGGGGTAGTAGTAGCCGCAGCCTTGCTTGCCCGCGTCGGTGTAGATTCCCGCCTTCAGGCCCTTGCTGTGGATGTAGTCGGCCATGGCCTTCATGCCGCCGGGGAACAGGCTCTCGTCGGTGACGATCTTGCCGTTGGCGTCGCGGGCGCCCTGCCACCAGCCATCGTCGATGTTGACGTACTTGTATCCGGCGGCGGCCATTCCGGACGAGACAAGTGCGTCGGCCTGGGCCTTGATGGTGTTGTAGTCGATGCTGCTGGCGAAGCTGTTCCAGGAGGCCCAGCCCATCGGTGCCGGCGGAACCGCGACCTGGTTGGTGGTCACCGCGACCGGCTCGGTCCGGCCGAGGTCGGCCGACGGTGTCCGGGCACCGCCCATGGCCACAAGCCCCGCGAGAGCCAGGCCGAGGACCAACGCCTGGACGGCGAGGGATCTTATCCAGGGGGGCACGGCGGTTCTCCCTGATGGCATGAAATCAACCCTTTCGTCAGCGAACGAACGACAGCAGATACGAGATGTATGGGCGACAGGGCGGGGGTACGGGCGAGGCGTTCCGGCTCCGTCATACGGCTGGACAGAGCAGGGCATAGCGGTTGCTGAGTCGGGGCCACTGCGGCAGAAATGTTACCGCTCACATTTTCCTGGCCGCAGAACTCGGCGACAGACGGTGGGGGAAGGGAGGGTGCAGTGCGGCTTTTGGCCAGGTCAGCTACGAGTCCGTCCCGGTGCGTGGGTCCCTGCACGCTTCCGGTGTCGGACGTTGAGGCCCAGTGACGCAGAGGTAGTGTGAACGCTAACATTTGGCCCTCGCAATACCCCGCGTGAAACTTTCTTTTGGCGTCCCGTCAGGCGAGGGCGGTCGGAAGCGTCCGGAGCACGCCGGCGGTGGCCTGGGGCTGGTCACGCGGCTCGGCCGGAGTTGTCGAAGAGGAGCATCACGGCTGCGGGTACGGTGTGGCCGTCGATCCCGACTCCGAATGGTGACTTCGTGTCCCGCCGACGAGGAGCCGTCCCCACCATGCAGGAAGCGACCCCCGCCCCCCGCTCCGGCGGGGGACCGCAGGCTCCGAAGACCGTCAGCATCCGGGACGTCGCCAAGGAGGCGGGCGTGTCCCACCAGACCGTCTCCCGGGTCGTCAACGGCCACCCCAAGGTCAAGGCGTCGACCCGGGCCCGGGTCCTGGACGTCATCGCCGAGCTGGGCTACACGCCCAACCGGATGGCCCGGGCGCTGGCCGGCGGTGCGGTGCGCTCGGTGACCGTGCTGACCTCGGACACCTCCTTGTACGGCGCCTCGGCGACCCTGAAGGGCATCGAGGAGGCCGCGAGGGCGGCCGACTTCGCGGTCGGGATCAGCGTGCTCGACGCCGGCTCGTCCCAGCAGCCCGCGGACGTCGCGGCCCGGGTCAGCCGGCCGGGGGAGGCGGTGCTGGTGATCGCCTTCGACGCGGCGGGCGTACGGGCATGGCAGGCACTGCCCGCCGGGTTCCCGGCAGCGGCGGCGGTGGAACGGCCCGAGGACGGCCGCCCCGGCGACCGGCCCCAGCTCTGGCTGGACGACCGGGCGGCCGCCGCTCAGGCCACCCGTTATCTCCTCGGCCTCGGCCACGAGACCGTGCACTACCTGGCGATCCCGTCCTCCACCACCCGCATCGGCCAGCGCACCGAGGGCTGGCGCGACGCCCTGCGGGCGGCCGACAAGCCCCTCCCGGAACCGCTCGACGCCGGCTGGAGCCCTCGCTCCGGCTACCTCGTCGCCCGCTCGCTGCTGGCCGACCCGTCGGTCACAGCCGTGCTCTGCGGCAACGACGATCTGGCGCTCGGCGTACTCCGCGCGGCCCGGGAGGCGGGCCGTGACGTGCCGGGCGACCTGAGCGTGGTGGGCTTCGACGACGCCCCCCATTCCGCCTACGCGCACCCCGCCCTGACCACCGTCCGCCTCGACTTCGAAGGTCTCGGCCGAGGCTGCTTCGGCCTGCTCCACCGGCTCCTCGAGCCCGATACCGCCCCGGCCCTGCCCCTGTGGGCCGAGCCGGAGCTGATCGTGCGGGAGAGCAGTGGTCCGGCCCCGTCGCGGCGGGACCGGTCGAAGGGTTGAACCGGCGCCGCTGATTCCTCATGCCGTCCATGCCGTCAGAATCTTCCTGCCGGCAGGCGGAGGGCTCGAGCTGCTTCGGGGCTGAGGGCCCGGACCGACGGTCCGGCCACTCACTCGGTGCTGCGCAGCGCGGCCCAGGTGTCGTGGCCCACGATGCCGTCGACGTCCAGCGCCGAGTCGCTCTGGAAGCTCCGCACCGCGGCGTCCGTCTCGGAGCCGAACTCGCCGTCCACGCCGCTTCCGCCCACGCCGTATCCGCGTTTCGTCAGCATGCACTGCACCTGCAGCACGCGCTTGCCGCTGTCCCCCTGGCTCGTGCGTCCGCTGCCGGAGTAGTGGGTGCAGTCGGAGATCCAGGGCGGGGTGGCGGGTTCGGAGGGGTCGGGGCTCGGGGGCGGCGTGGTGTCGGCGGGGGCGCTGGGCTCGGTCGCAGGAGGAGCAGGATCGTTCGTCGGGCCGTCGTCGGCGGAGCCGGTGACCACCGGGGACGAGGCCTCCTCTTCGGTGTCGGCGGCGCTGCCGGCGGTCCTGCCCGGCGCGCCCTCGGCAGACGCCCCTTCCGAGGCGCCGGGCCTCGGCGAGGCGGCGGCATCACCGGGCACGGAGCCGGCGGAGGCCGTCACACCGGCTCCCGGCCCGTGAGCGGTGGCGGGGCTGTCCTGGCGGGTGAGCACGAAGACCCCCGCGGCCACCACGCAGAGGGTGACGGCCGCGGCGACGGCCGGCACCCGCTTTCGCCCTGCCCAGGTGCGGGCCCCCGTCGGGCGTGACCGCTCCGGCGGGGTGACGGCGGTGACGGCGGCAGGAACCGCCGTCTCCGCCGCAGGCCCGAAGCCCGGGGGAGCGGGCCTGCTCTCCCGGGCGGGCGGGGTGGGCGGCACCGGCTGCTGCCGCTCGCCCGGGGGCCGTACCCGAGCCCTCCGTTCGGCCGGGAGGCGCTGCAACGCTTCGTACGCCCGCTGCCGGGCCTGCACCCTGTCACCCAGCGGCTCGGCCCAGCCGGTCCCGGCGTGTGCCGCGGCCGCGTCGATGAGGTCCTGGGGAGTGGGCCGCCGCTCGGGCTCCTTGGCCAGGCAGGCGGACAGCAGCGAGCCCAGCGCCGCGTCCGCCGTCCGGATCTCGCCGAGCAGCTTCGGGTCCGGCTCCTCGAACGCCACCCGGTGCATCACGTCGACACCCGTGCCGTCACCGAACGGAGCGCGCCCGGCCGCCGCGTAGATCAGCGTCCCGGCCAGCGAGAACACGTCCGACGCCGTGTCCGACAGGCCGGTTCTCAGGTGTTCCGGCGACATGTAGGCCGGAGTGCCCACCCGGTTGCCCGTGCCGGTGATCGCGCTCGCGTCCACGGCTTTCGAGATGCCGAAGTCGATCACATGCGCGCCCCGGACGGTCAGCAGGACGTTGGACGGTTTCAGGTCCCGGTGCACGATGCCCGCGGCGGCGAGGTCGGCGAGGGCCTGCCCCAGCTGGGCCGTCAGCCGCCAGACCGTGGCCGTCTCCAGGGCGCCGTCCTCCCGTACGGCCTCCGCCAGGTCGAGCCCCGGGAGGTACTCGGTGGCCATCCACAGCAGCTCGTCCCGGAAACCCGTGCCGCACAGTCTCGGCGTGTGCGGGGTGCGGAGCCGGGCGTGCACGAGCGCCTCACGCTCGAACCGGCGCCGGAACCTGGCGTCTTCCGCGTACTCCGGCCTGATCACCTTCACGGCGACCAGGCCGGGGCTGTCGTCGACGGGGCGGGCCAGATAGACCCGGCCCATGCCGCCGCTGCCGAGCAGTGCCAGCGGCACATAGGGGCCGACCTGGCCGGGGTCGCCGGGGCTCAGCGGAGCGGCACCGGTCTGCCGCAGTGCGGAGGCCTCGCTCGTCGCCGGGTGCGGTGGTAACGGCCGATCTTCTGACACGGAACCCCCGAAATGATGTGCGCCGTACGCCAGTTCGCCAACGAGGAGACGAGGCTAACCCAGCCTCGGCGTGGGTTCAGGACTTCGATCACTTCCGTCACGCGGGCCACACGGTGAGTCAGACGAACGACAGGTTGGCTGCGCCGGATCGGGGCCGCCGCCGGTCGTCTCGCCGTGCCGGCGGAAGACGGCGCCCTGGCGGAGCTGTCCCGGCCCGGCCCTTACCTGTCTCCCAAGGCGTGCGCGGACCTCGGCGCCGATCCACCGGCCACCCTCATGGTCGGGGACACCCCGGTCCGGGACGGTGGCGCGACCGCCTGCGGTCTGCGCGCCTACGTCTTCCCGGCCGAGCAGCGCATCGGGGACCGCGGCCTGAGCGAAGTCCTCGGGCTCGTGGCCCGACGTCCCCGTCCGGCCACAAGTCGACGGTGCCTGGTGGCCGCTGCACGATGGAGACAGCGGCGCTCGGGCGCGGCACAGCGTGCGGGGCCGCCGACGGAAGGAGGCCGGCCATGGCAGACGCCGGTTCCGTGACAACGCCGGGGATCGCAGGTCCGGGGGCTGGTGCCGACCTCGAAGTGGACCACACCCATGGGGAGACCCGCCCCTGGGAGATACGCATCGTCAAGCATCCCAAGCGCTCCGAGTCCAGTCACTTCCGCGCCGCCAAGACGGTGGCCAAGAAGATCCTCAAGGAGCTGAGCGCCGACTCGGTCGAGCCGCCGTACGGCCCGGGCCCCTGGGAGATGCACCACGGCGGCAGCCTCTGGGTCATGACGGGGAGCGGCTGGCGGATGTACCGGGCCCGGGTCGGCATCGAGTGGAGCATGCAGTTCTGCGCCGACCCCGCGAAGGTCGAGCGGCTCCGGCAGGAGGCCGCCGACCTCGTGGCCGCCTTCCCCTTCACGCTTCCGGCCCTGGAATCCCTCGGCTACAAGCGCGCCCGTCACCTCCTGGGCACCCCCGTCACCGATGCCGACGGCGTAGAGGCCTGGACCGACGGACTCTTCAACGCGTGCGTGCCGATGAGCAACCCCCACCACTCCGGGGTCCTGCCCAAGGCGGCCGGCGAACACCACTACCCCTGGCCGACCAAGTCCGCGGACTTCTTCAAGTTCGACGACTTCCAGCTGTGGGTCACCCTGCCCGACGGAACCCACGCCGGCGTCGCGCCGGTGGACCGCCGGGGTTCCGGTGACGGGCACGTGCGCATCGTCCACGCCCGGCACGGCACGCCGGCCGGGGACGCCCTGGCGGAGGCGCAGCGGCGCCGCATGATGGCGGTGGCACCGCCGGACAGTCCCGTGGCTCTGGCGGCGTTCGAGCAGCAGATACCTCGCGGGGCGAGCAGCGCGTCCACCCCGCCCGTCGGTTAGCGAGGAGCGATCATGCCGCGCAAGATCGTCATCTGCCTCGACGGAACGGGCAACCAGGTCGGCGCCCGCAACCCCACCAACGTGGTCAAGCTGTACGAGATGCTGAGGGCCGACACCCCCTCGGACCAACTCCTCTACTACGACCCCGGCGTCGGCACCATGTCGTCGGCCACCGCGCGCGGCCCCCTCGGCCACCGGCTCTCCCGGCTCGGCGGCCTCGCCTTCGGGACCGGGCTCAGAACCAACCTCGCCGAGGCCTACACGTACCTGATGCGGCACTGGGAGCCGGGCGACTCCGTGTACGTCTTCGGATTCAGCCGCGGCGCCTACACGGCCCGCGCGCTCGTCGGGATGCTCAACAAGCCGGGCCTGATGCGGCCCGGGGCGGAGAACCTCGTCCCCTACGCCGTGGCGAAGTACGCCTTCAACCAGGACATCGACCGAAGTCAGCAGGAGGTCGCGCGCTTCTCGCACGCCTTCTGCCGGCACACCACCACGGACCCGTTGTGGGAGACCGTCAAGCGCAACGACCCGAAGCAGGTCTCGCGCTACGCCGTGCCGATCGCCTACCTGGGGCTGTGGGACACCGTGAAAGCGGCCGGCATCCTCCGCCTGGGCGATCTGCAGTGGCCCTACACCCGCTCCCTGCCCAACGCCGCCCGCATCCGGCACGCCGTGTCCCTCGACGAGAGACGCCGCCCCTACCGCGAGTACCTCGTCAAGCGCCGGCCGCAGCTGATCCGGGACACGCTGGAGGAGGTCTGGTTCGCCGGGGTGCACTCCGATGTCGGCGGCACCTTCGACCACGCGAAGGGCGAGCCCCTGCTCTCCACCATCACCCTCAAGTGGGTCGTCGACGGTGTCCGCCACGACCTGGACTTCCGGCGCGACGCGTACGCCGAGGCGACGGCGCTGAGCAAGGAGTTCGCCGACGCCCCCGTCCACCGCAACGGCCCGCTCTGGTTCCTCGTGGGCAGGCGGCTGCGTGGCGTGCCCGAGGACGCGGTGTTCCACGCGAGCGTCCGCCTGCGGCAACAGCAGGATCCGGAGTACCGTCGCGGTCTTCCCGACCCGGACGACCTCGGGCGCTGGGCGGACCCGGACTGGACGGAACCGGCGCCGGAGCTGCCGTAGCTGCCGTGGGGGGGCATGCAGCGAGCCCTCAGCGCCCTCAGCGCCCGAGAGCCCTCAGCGCCCGAGGGCCTTCAGTACGGCTTCCAGCTGCTGGAGCGGCTCGGGGCCCATGATGCGCAGCACGACGGTGTCCGCCCCGGCCGTCCGCAGCTCGTGGAGTTGCTCGGCGGCCTGCGCGGGCTTGCCGGAGACGGTGAACACCTCTTCCTGCGGGCGGCCGAGCCAGGTGCCGTGGCCCTGGGTGTGCGGGTGCAGGGTCTGTGCCACCTGGTCGGGATCCTCGCCCACGCAGCAGAAGGACAGCACCGTCAGGGTGTGGCCGGGCCCGGCCCCGCCCTTGGTGGTCAGCACCCGGGTGTTCTCCAGGTCCCGCGGGCCGTGGCCCTCGGCGATCAGCGTGCCGTCCGCGACCCGGCCGGACAGCTCCAGCGAGCGGGGGCGGACCACGCCCGCGACCACCGGCGGCGGTTCGGCGGGCGGGTGCACCAACTGGACGCCGTCGAGCCGCACCTCCCGGCCCTCCAGCCGGACCGGTTCCCCGCGCAGCAGGGCGCGTACGGCGGTGATCGTCTCCTCCAGCAGGGCCAGCGGTGAACGCGGTGCCACGCCGACCGACACCATCCACTCCCGCACCCCGTGGCCGATCCCGGCCACGAGCCGTCCCGGGAACACCCGGGCCAGCGTGGCCAGTTCCATCGCCAGCAACGCCGGGCTGCGCAGTGGAGCCGGTGTGATGCCGATCCCCACCCGGAGGCGCTCCGTCGCGCCCAGCGCCACGGCCGCCGCCGACACCCCGCCGTTCCAGCCGAGGTCCTCGACCACCCACAGGTCGTCCACACCGAGCGCCTCGGCCTGCCGTGCGAACCCGGGCAGGTCCTCCGGGGCCCAGTCGCGGTCGTACATCACGCCGATCCGAAGGTTCGTCATGTGTCGGAACCTATGCTCCGGCCGAAGAGGGGATCAAGGCCGCACGACGGTCCCGGGGGCGTGGGCACGGCGAAGAGCCGTAGTTGGCCGAAACCACTACCGTCCGTGCCGTGCCACGGCCGTGCGCAGGGCCGCGCGTACGTCCTTCGGGGGCGGCGGGCCGTCGGTGCCGGTGCTGGCGGTGACCGCCTCGGCGACCGTGCGGAGCTTGGTGTTGGAGAGCTGGGAGGCCTCCCGGAGGATGGTCCAGGCCTCGTCGGAGGTGCAGGCGTGGGTGGCCATCAGGATGCCGCGCGCCTGGTCGATCACCGGCCGGGAGACGATCGCCTGGCGAAGCTGGTCGACCTCCTCCTGGAGCTGCTTCAGCCGTTCCGCGCGTTCCAGGGCCACCGCCGAGTGGGCGTCGGGGTGTTGGGGCTCGGGGGCGGATTCGCCGTCCGAGGCGTGCAGTGGGTCCGTGGTGTCCAGGCCGACCAGTTCCAGGATCCGGCGCGGCTGGCCGTCCCAGTTCACGGTCACGACCGCTGTTCCGTGCAGGCGGCCGTAGTCGCCGAGGGTCTCCAGGAACTCCAGTCCCGCCGTGTCCATGAAGAGCACCCCGGTCATGTCCAGCTCCAACCGGCTTATGCCTTTGGGTAGTTCGGCCAGGGTCTTCGCCAGGATGTCCGCGGATCCGTGGATGAGTTCCCCACGCGGAACGAGCACCGCCCGGCCCGCGTCCACGTGGCTCTCGATCACCAGGGCCTTGAGCCGCCCCGCGAGAGGTGTGTGTGCCGCTGAGGTCATCTCCCCGCCTTGTTGGTCACCGACAGTTTCATGACGTTGCGTGCCCCCGTCCGCCGGGCCGGTACGGTGGGTCCGGCGGCGCTGACTGAGCACCTGCCCGCCGTACGGCGTACTACACACCGTCTCCAGGAATGGCAGGCGTGGTCCGGGGTATGGGCGCTTTCGTCCGGGAGAGTGGGGAGATGGTGTGGGCATCCGATACCTGACACCTTCCGGAACTGCGGCCGCGGTCCCGGAACTGACGGTGTCCCCCCTGGCCGAGCGCAGCGGGCTGCGCGTGGCTGGGGAGGTCGGCCTGGCCACGCACGAGGCGTGGCGGAGCGTGCTGGAACAGGCCGTCCGTGAGGACGAGGATGTCTACTACCTGGAGTTGTCGTCCGTGACCTTCGTCGACGTGGCCGGAGCCGGTGCGCTCGCCGCCGCCGCCCAGCAACTGGGCGAGGGCCGGCGGATAGTGCTGGATCAGCCGCCGCACACGCTGCGACGCGTGCTGGAGATGTTCTGGCCCGACCTTTCGGCGATCGAGGTGTCGATGTCATGAGTGCCGCGGCCGAACTCTCCGAACCCTTCGTCCACCCCGCCCTCTTCTACGGCGACGAGCAGGAGTACGTCGCGGGCACGGTGTCCTTCGTGCGCCAAGGCCTCGCCGCCGGCGACCCCGTGGCGGTCGCCGTGCCCGGCGAGAACCTCCGGCTGATCCGGGACGGCCTCGGCGCCGACGCCGACGCGGTGAAGCTCCTGGACATGCGGGAGGCCGGGCGCAACCCCGGCCGGATCATCCCCGGCGTGCTGCGCGCCTTCGCCGACGCCCAGCCGCCCGGCCGACGGGTGCGGATCATCGGCGAGCCGATCTGGGCGGGCCGGTCGGAGACCGAGTACCCCGCCTGCGTCCAGCACGAGGCGCTCATCAACGCGGCCTTCCAGGGCCGCACGGTCAGCATCCTGTGTCCCTACGACGTCCGGCGCCTCGACCCGAAGGTCATCGCCGACGCGTACGCCACCCACCCGACCGTCATCCACGCGGGCGCGGGCTCGGAGCAGGCCAGCGGGGCGTACGACCCCGAGGACGTCGTGGCGCGCTACAACGAGCCACTGCCGTCCGTCGCCGGCGTGCCGTCCTTCGCCTACGACACGGACACGCTCTCCCAGGCCCGGCACGTCGCCACCGACCTGGCCGCCCGGCTCGGTCTGACCGGGGTCCGCCTGCAGGACCTGGCGCTCGTCACCGCCGAGCTGACCACCAACAGCGTGGTCCACGGCGGCGGTTCGGGCACGCTCCGGGTGTGGGCCGACGACCAGTACGTCATCTGCGAGGTCCACGACAAGGGGCGCCTCACGGATCCCCTGGCGGGGCGCAGGCCGGCCGGCCGCGACCAGCGGGGCGGCCGGGGGCTGCTCATGGTCAACCTGGTCGCCGACCTGGTGCGGGTGCACACGGGTGTGGAGGGCACGCGGGTGCGGTGCTGGTTCGTTCGCTGACCGGCGACCGCCGCGCCACCGTCGTATCCGACCGCCGCGTCACCGTCGTACCGCTGCCGGTGCGCCGGATCAGGGGGCCAGCGGGTCCAGGGCCAGGGGTTCGATCTTGCCTTCCAGCATGTAGCCGAGGCCCTGGGCGGCGCACACGTCCGGCCGTTCGGCGATGTGTACCGGCATGCCCGTCGCGTGCCGCAGCATCTGGTCGAAGCCGGGCAGCAGGGCGCTTCCGCCGACCATCATGATCCCGCGGTCGGCGAGGTCGGCCACCAGGTCGGGCGGGCAGTTGCGCAGTACCCGGCCGATGCCGTCGAGCACGGCGGTCAGCGGGGTCTCGATCGCGTCGCGTACGGCGGCGGTGTCGACCTGGACGGAACGGGCGAGGCCGGTGGCCACGTCCCGTCCGTGGATCTCGGTGCGGGCCGGGCCGTGCGGGGTGAGGCCGTTGCCGGAAAGAGCGAGTTGCAGCGGCCGTACCGACTGGCTGGGCAGCATCAGCTCGTGCTCGTGGCGCAGGTGCTGCACGATCGCGTGGTCGACGGCCTCGCCGCCCACCGGGATGCGTTCGGCGGTGACGATCGAGCCGAGGGAGAGGACGGCCACCTGGGTCGCCGCGGCCCCGCACACCATGATCATGGTCGCCTCGGGCCGCTCGACGGGCAGTCCGCAGCCGACCGCGGCGGCGATCAGCGTGTCGACCAGCTCCACGCGGCGGGCGCCGAGCCCGACGAGCGTCTCGATCGCGGCGCGCTGGGCCAGCGGGTCGGCGTCGTGCGGGGTGCAGGCGGCGGCCCGCAGCCGGGGCTTGCGGCGCAGGGCGCGGCGGATCTTGTCGCCGAGCAGGTGCCGCAACATGCGCTGAGCCATCTCGATGTCGACGACCGTGCCGCCGGAGACGGGCCTGACGACACGGATGTAGTCGGGCGTACGGCCCGTCATCTTCTCCGCCAACTCACCGACCGCGATCAGCGCGCCGGTACGGGTGTTCACGGCGGCGGCGGACGGCTGGTCGACGACCAGCCCGGCCCCCTTCACGTACACCCGCGTCCTCGCCGCACCCAGGTCGACCGCGAAGTGACAGCGGCGCAGCTGCTCCAGACTGGCGGTCATGGCAGGTCCTCCCGAGAGCACAGACCGTGGGCCGCCGGGTGGTGGCCTCCTAGGCATCGTGCGGCGGTGCGGGAGGGGGCGCGCCTTGTGGTGGGCCGGGTGGGGGGCCGCTGAACGGGGGTTTGTGGCAGAGGAAGGGGTTTGTGGCAGGGGAAGCGGAACGCCTCGAGCCGGACCGCTCCCGGGAGGGAGAGGATGTCGATGAGCAATCCATGGTGCCCCCGCCGTTCCGGCGTACGTTCTTGCACTGCTCTCGCGGCACTGGGCATCTGCTGTTACGGACGGTGCTCGATGTTGTCGTGTGGCGCATGCCGGATCAGGCCCAGCTCGGCCAAGTCCTGTGGCCGAATTCGGAGTTGGTCCGCCGTCGCCTCTACCTCCGCCGGCGTTCGCTTCAGGATCTGCGCGGCCGGCTCGGGTGCGATGACCGAGAAGTAACTGTCCGGCGTGGCCCAGGTGTTGCCGGGGGCCGCCAGGGCCAGTGCGCCGCCCGAGCCGCCCTCGCCGATCAGCAGCGTGGTGACCGGGGTGCGGGCGGCGGCCACCGCGCCGAACAGGTCCGCGATCGCGGCGCCCGCGCCCTGCCGCTCGGCCTCGGCGTCGTTGGCCGCGCCGGGAGTGTCCACCAGGGTGAGCACCGGGATGCCGAGCCGGTCCGCCAGGCGGATCAGGCGGGCGGCGGTGCGGTAGCCGGCGGGGCGGGTCGCCGTGCCGGTCTGGGCGGCGTAGGCGACCGTACGGCCCTCGTGCTCGCCGAAGCCGCACAGCATGCCGTCGGGGTCGGTGCCGCCGCAGCGGTCGCCGTTGATCGCCACCCGATGGGTGAAGTAGGTGTCCAAGTAGCGCTCGGCGCGCGGGCGTCGGGGGGAACGGGCGCGCTGGACCGCGGCCCAGCCCGTGGCCGGGAGGTCCGTCGTGCCGAGGGGTGGCGGGACCGGGGCGGGTGCGGTCGACCGACCCGTCAGCAGCCCCAGCCAGCGGCCCAGCGTGTGGCGCAGGTCCTCCGGGTGTACGACCGCGTCGGCCGCGCCCGCCGCCACCTGCGCCTCGGCGGTGTACGCCGCCGGGTCCGCGTCCGGCGGCCGGACCCGGGAGCCCGCGAAGCCGACCTGCGCGCCCGGCAGCGCGAGGACCACGTCGGCGCCCGCGCCCAGGGTGGCCCAGCCGCCGCCGGTGGTCGGGTCCCGCAGGACCGCGATCTGCGGCAGCCCCGCCTCCCTGGTGAGCACCGACTGGCGGGCCACGCGCTGGAGTTGGGAGAGGGCGAGCATGCCCTCCTGCATGCGGCTGCCGCCGGTCGCCGTCAACGGCACCACCGGCAGCCGGTGGTCGCGGGCGTACGTGTACGCCGCTTCCAGCCGGTCGCCGGTGCGCTCGCCGAGCGAGCCGCCCAGGAAACCGAACTCGAACGCGATCAGCACCGCCCGGACGCCCTCCACCTGCGCGGTTCCGCAGACGACGGACTCCTGCTCGCCGGTGCGTTCGGCGGCGCGGGCGCGCGAGGCGTCGTAGCCCTGCCAGGCGAGCGGGCCGTCGGGCTGGGCGGCCCGCTCGGGGTGCGGGAGTTCGGTGAAGTCGTCGGTGACGGCGGCGAGGATCTCGCGTGCGGTCCGGCGGTCAGTCACGGGTCAGCGCCCGCTTCATGATCTTCCCCATGTCGTTGCGGGGGAGGGAGGAAAGGTGGTGGATCACCCGGGGGCGCTTGTGCGGGGCGAGGCGGCTCGCCACGTGGTCCGCCAACTCGACGTCCGCCGGGGGGGACGTGGGGTCCGTCGGCACGATCCACGCCACGATCCGCTCGCCCAGGTCGGCGTCCGGCTCGCCGGTGACCGCGGCCTCCCGTACTCCGGGATGCTCCAGCAGCGCGTTCTCGATCTCACCAGCCCCGATCTTGTAACCGCCGCTCTTGATCAGGTCGGTGGCCTTGCGGCCGACGATGCGGACGTAGCCGTCGGGGTCGCGCACGGCCATGTCCCCGGTGCGGAACCAGCCGTCGGCGGTGAACGCGGCGGCCGTGGCGTCCGGCCGGTTGAGGTACTCGGTGAACAGGTTCGGGCCGCGCACCTGGATCTCGCCGACGCTCTCGCCGTCGTACGACGTGATCGGCGCCCCGTCCTCCTCCACGAGCCGCAGCTCGACTCCCGGCAGCGGTACGCCGACCGTGCCCGCGCGCGGCTCGCCGTCCGCCCGGACGCTAGTGTTCATCAGCGTCTCCGTCATGCCGTACCGCTCGATGACGCGCTGCCCCGTCACGGCCGTGATCCGCTCGTGGTCGTGGACCGGCAGCGCGGCGGAGCCGGAGACGAGCAGCCGCGCCCGGCCCAGTGCCTCGGCCAGCGCGGGGTCCTCGGGGAGCGCCTCCGCGATGCGGTGGTACATGGTCGGGACGCCGAACAGCATGGTCGCGCCGGCGTTCAGCTCGCGCGTCACGCCCTCGGTGCCGAACCGGCCCAGGTGGCGGACCGATCCGCCGCGCCGCAGCGGGCCGAGGACACCCAGAACCAGGCCGTGGACGTGGAACAGGGGCAGCCCGTGCACGAGCACGTCGTCGCCGGTCCACTGCCAGGCGTCGGCGAGCGCGTCCAGGGTGGCGGCGATCGCCCGGCGGGGGATGACGGCACCCTTGGGCGGGCCGGTGGTGCCGGAGGTGTAGACGACCAGGGCGGGGTCGTCCTCGGACGCCCGGCTCTCGGGAGCGGGCCCGTCCGCCCGCACGCTGACGTCGATGCGCTCCAGGTCCGCCAGCGGGGGCGGGAGTTCGTCTCCCGGAGCGGCCAGCACCACCGAGGGGGCGCTGTCGGCCAGGATGTGCCCGAGTTCCTTCTCCCCGGACTTCGGGTTGAGCGGCACGGCGGCGACGCCGGCCTCCAGCGCTGCCACCACCGCGACGGCGGTCTCCAGCGCCGGGGTCGCCCAGACGGCCACCCGGCCCGCCCCGCCGATCCGTGCAGCGAGGGCACCGGAGGCGGCGCCGAGCTCGCCGTAGGTCAGGGACCGGTCGCCGAACCGCAGGGCGGGCCGGTCGGTCCGGCTGCCGGTCAGGGCCGGGAAGAGAGAGGACACGCGTCGTACTCCTTAACTGTTCACTGTCACTGCCTGTCGCCGTCTGTCGGTCCTACCCCCAGCCCGGCACGACCATCACCAGCCACGCCACCGCGGGTACCACCGCCACCACGATCCCTCCGTAGATCATCAACTGCCTGAAGAAGCGCTCGCGGTCCACGTCCGGCGCCGCGGCCAGCACCAGCGCGCCGTTCGTCGAGAACGGGCTCACGTCCACCACTGTCGCCGACACCGCGAGCGCCGCCACCATGCCGACCGCCCCGATCTCGCCCTGCGCGAGGAACGGCACGGCGAGCGGGATCAGCGCGCCCATGATCCCCACGGAGGAGGCGAACGCGGACACGATGGCGCCGATGTAGCAGAGCAGAACGGCCGCCAGCAGCGGGACGCCGATGCCGCTGACGCCCTCGCCGGCCCAGGTGATGGTGCCCATCTCGTCCAGGACACCGACGTACGTCAGAACACCGCAGATCAGCAGCACCGTCGACCAGGCGATCTGCCCGACCGCCGTGCGGCTGTCCTCCGGCCAGGCGGCGCTCAGCAGGACGGCGAGGGTGATCGCGGTCAGACCGGCGTCGAGGTCGAAGGCGAGCACGGCGACGACGAGGGCGACCAGCGCGGTGAGGGTGGCGATCCGGGCGGGATTCAGGCGGGTGGTGTCGGGGGTGCCGGGGTGCGCCTCGACGAGGGTGGCAGTGCCGGAGGGGCTGGTGCCGTCGCCGGTGTCGGTGGAGGTACGGGCACCGCTGCCGCCCTGCGGCACGTCGCCCTCACCGGAGCCCGCGTCCGGCGCGACCGCTCCCCGCGCCCACAGCTTGAGCCCGCCGAACAGGACGAAGACGACCGCCGCGATGATCAGGTTGGCGATCAGCGAGGCGAGGAAGAGGGCGATCTCGTTGCCCGGCAGCTTCTCGCGCTCGACGATGCCGTTGACGATCGTGCCGTAGATGCTGATCGGCGAGAAGCCGCCGCCCTGGGCGCCGTGCACCACCATCGCGCCCATCAGCAGCGGACTGATCCCGTAGCGGGCGGCGAAGCTCAGCGCGATCGGCGCGACGATCGCGACCGCGGCCGGGCTGACCGCGCCGATCGCGGTGAGCGCGCCGGTGAGGAAGAACATCACCCAGGGGATCAGCGCGACACGTCCGCGGACGAGCCGGATGGACGCGTGGACCAGCCAGTCGGTGGTGCCGTTGGCCCGCGCGATGGCGAAGAGGTACGTGACGCCGACGAGCACGACGAACAGGTCGCCGGGGAAGCCGGCGAAGATGCCGTCCGCGTCGAGGTCGGCGACGAGCTCGCCGACCGCGAAGGCGGCGGCGAAGGCGAGCGCGCCCATGTTGACGGAACGGGTGGTGGCGATGACGAACACCACGACGAGGACGAGGATCGAGATGAGTTCGGGGGACATACGGGCTCCCGTCTTTGGGTCCCGGAGCGGTTGCGGGGGTACTTCGGGTGCGTCGAGAGAGTGGTCGAGTGGCTGAGCCACTTACGGGTCGGTTGGCTGGTTAGCGTGGGCGCGCATGGGGTCGCCGTCAAGGGGTCGCGCACAAATTGGCTCAGCCACTCGGCCACCGGGAGGCCCGGTGTTACGCTCCCGACGAGAGGGGGACCCCATGACCGAGCCCGTGACCGGCGCCCTGCGCCCCATGACGAAACAGCGCCTGTACGAGCAGGTGCTCGACCGGCTGCGCCAGTACGTCACCGAGGGCGGCCTCAAGGCCGGCGACCGCCTCCCGCCCGAACGCGACCTGGCCCAGCGGCTGGGGGTCAGCCGGGCCTCGGTCAAGCAGGCGATCGTGGTCCTGGAGGTGCAGGGCCTGGTGGAGGCGCGGCACGGGGGCGGGACGTACCTGGTCCGCGACAGCCTGGACGTCGAGCCCGTGGAGAGGATGGTCGAGCGTCGCCGGCGCCTCCCGGACGTCCTGGAGGCGCGCGAGGCCTTGGAGACGAAGCTCGCCGAACTGGCCGCCGAGCGCCGCACCGAGGACGACCTCACGGCGATGCGGTCCGCGCTCGCCCACATGGCCGGGGAGATCGAGGCGGGCGGTCATGGGATCGAGGGCGACCGCCTGTTCCACGCGGCGGTCACCGCGGCCGCCCACAGCAGCCTCCTCGCCGAGTTCATGCGCTCCATCGCCGACCAGATCGCCGAGAGCCGCACCGAGTCCCTCCGCCAGCCCCACCGGCCCCACCGCTCCCTGGCACAGCACCAGGCCATCCTCGACGCCGTCGCCGAGGGGCAGCCGAAGCAGGCGGCCGCCGCGATGCGCCGCCATGTCCGTACGGTCGCGAAGGTACGGCTGCTGGACTGGGAGCCGGAGGAGGAGCGGTAGGACCTGGGGCGGTCAGGTTCCGGCGTCTCGTCGTGTCTCCCAGTCGGCGATGAACCGGCGGAGTACCTCGACCGGACCGACGCCCTCGGACTCCATGCGGGCGACTGCGCGGTGGCCCTGTTCGATGGCCTCGTCCAGGCGTCCCGCCTCGGCGAGCATGGGTCCCACGTTGACCTGTGGGACGAGGTCGGGCGTCTCGCTGAGGTCGATGTGCCGGAGATACGCGTCGGCCGCCTCCTCCGTGCGACCGAGTTCCTGGAGCGCCCAGCCGAGGTACATGTAGGCGCTGGCGAGCTGGTCGTCGATGCGGTACTCACCGAGTACCTCGACCGCTTCCCGCAACAGCGGCAGCGCCTCGTCGAACTGTCGCGCGTCGATGTGGTACTCGGCGGCGGTACCGAGTGCCGAGCCGAGACCTGGCGCGTTGCCGGTCCGCCGCGCCAGCTCGACGCGCTGGAGAGTGGTGCGCAGACCGAGCTCGGGGTCTCCCATCTGATGATGGAGGCGTGCCAGGAGGGACAGCGTGACGCTTTCCTCGGCGGAAAGGCCGTGGGCGTGGGCGTAGTCGGCGGCGGAGCGCAGCAGTCGTGAGGCTTCCCGCGCGTTCCCGCTGGCGAGAGCGACCTTGCCCAGGCTGCCCATCGCGCGCGCGATGCTGGGGGGATGGTCGATGCTCCGCGCCAGTTCCAGCGCCCTGCCGAACTCCCCTTCGGCGGTGGCGAAGTCACCGATGCCGAGAGCTCGCTCACCCATGAGAGCCCGCGCGTTGAGCTCGGCATAGGCGGCCTCGTCGTTCGGCCGGACCGAGTGGGTCCAGCGGCCCGAGCCGCCGAACTGCGTGTCCAGCAGAGCCAGGACACGCTTCCCCTCGGGGTGCAGGGTGATGCCTCGCGCCCGGAGGTCGCTCAGTATGGAGTGCGCCTCGCCCAGGAGCCGGAGTCCCTCCAGTCGCTGTGACGGGATGCGCATCGTCTGACCTGCCAGGGCGAAGAGGGCGATCGCCAGGGTCCGGGGCTCTTCCTCGCCTTCAGGCCGAACGGCCCACAGCTGTCGGTAGATTCCGACCGCCTTGTCGAGATGCTCGATCGCTTCCTCGGGTGAGACGTCCGGGAGCGATGCGACGCGTTCGTACGCCAGACCGACGTCCCGCCGTGCCCAGACGTCGTCGGGGACGAGCGCGCTGATGCGGGACCGCATCGCGAGTGATTCGTGGAAGACCGCGTGTGCGTCCTGGGGTGTCCTGCCCTGCATCAGCGCGTCGCCGTATCGAGCGAGAGCCGCGGCCAGTTGCTGCTGCGTCGGTAGGTCGTCGGGCAGGGCCGCCGCCAGCTTCCGGCAGCCCTCGAGCGACTGGAGGTACCAGTGCATGGCCTGTGCCGAACGACGTCGTGCGAGCTCGATGTCCCCCAGAGCGGACTGGATGTGCAGCCATCGCCTGTGTGACTCGACGTTCTCCGGCGCTTCTTCGACCGCGCGGCGCGCGAGGTCCTCGGCCTCCGCGTAATGGCGAGCGGCATCGGCGAGACGGTCGGTGGTTTCGGCCAGGCGCGCGGAGTTGACGTGTGTGCGGATACGGAATTCGGCCAGGTGCGGGCTGCCCCGGAGGTGTGGTTCCAGAGCCGCCATGCGCGCGTAGTGGGCCGCGGCCGTCGGGGCGTCGCCCTCCTGCCGGCACAGTTCGGCGAGACCTTCGAGGGCCGTGCAGTACGTCATGCACATATCACCGATGTCGGTCGGGCCCTCGGCGATCAACCGCTCCAGCGTGTGGGCACATTCGCCGTAGTGCCGCTTCGCCTCACTCGGGTGGCCTTCGAGCAGGTCCATGCTGCCGAGCCGTTCGAGCGCGATGGCGAAGTCGACCTCCGCGAGAGGCAACGCCTCCGAGTCGCGCGCGGCCCGGTGGTTGTTGTCGACGAGGTACTTGTACGACTGCCTCGCCGAGGCCCGGTCTCCGATGTCCATGGCCAGGTCCGCCAACCGCAGCAGGACCACCGCGTGCTGACGCTCCGCCAGTTTCCGGGCCGTCGGTGAAGCCGCCGACGCCACGGCGGTGGCGGTACTGTCACGGATCACCTCGAGAAGCGAACGGCGCTCGTCCGTGCCGGCTCCGTCGCCCGTCAGCCGGTCGTCCAGGTACCGCAGCATCATGTGGCCGAGCTGCAGGCGCTCGGCGAAACCGAGTCCGTCCTGGGCGAGCAGGCCTGCCACCCACGGCTTGCCCTCCGGCCCGGAGTGGAACCGGGCGGCCAAGGAGTCCGTCGCCCAGCGGGCCAGGTCGGAGGCCGGTTCCGCACGCGCGTAGAGCCGCGCTGCTCCCAGTCTGTCGTCGGCGCCCACGAGATGGTGCATGAGTTCACGTCGGCGGTGGGCATCGTCCGGATCCAGGTCCGTCAGATGTGCGGCGAGGCGCTCGTGCAGGTCTCGTCGGCCGGACGGGGGGAGTGTGTAGGCGTCGAGAGCCGCGGTACGGAACGCGCTGTGCGAGAAGTCCCATTGCCCTGCGGCACCGCGCTGCACCAGATGATCACGGAACACCCGCCGGACGCTGGAGAAGAGCAGGTCGGTCCATCGGACGCCGGTGAGGTCGCCCATGACCGCGCGGAAGTCGCTCTCCCGCCAGCCCTGCCTGCCCAGGGCCAGCATCTCCATCAGGCCCTTGACCCACGCCGGTCCCTGCTGCCCGTCGGATCCCGTGCCCGCCGAAATGGCCAGCTCCGCGACCTTTTCGGCGCGCCGCATCATGCGCAGGTACATCCCCCGCGGGGTGGCCGGCAGCTCTTCCACCAGGGCGAGCTGCAGGGCGGTGAGGCGCTCGTCGGCGGGGCCCGGGAACGTGGTCGAGCGCGCGAAGTGCTCGGCACTGAGCAGGTTCATCTCCTGGCAGACCAGCTCCAGCCAGACCGGTGAGCCGTGTGCCGCCGCACCGTCCGCCGTCCGCTTCGCGAGAATCGCCTGCTTGACGCCGCGATTGACGGCACGCCGATACCGGCGGTAGATCGCGTCGACGAGGCGGCCGGCCGCATAGGGCTCCAACGGCCCGACCTCCAGGCGCAGGGCCCCGGTGCGCCGGCTCACGGCTTCCACATCGTCGCCGTCGTTGGCGGTGAAGATCAGCCTCGCTGCCTCGGGCCAGATCTTCGGGAGCCAGGTCATCCGGTGGGCGCGCACCGATCGCTCGAACTCGTCGACCGCGTCGACGACGAGGGCGACCGGCCGCTGTGCGGCGACGCGGGTGAGCGCATGGGCGAACGCGCGCTCGAGGTCTGCTCCTGTGAGCTGGTCCACCGCTGCCGGACGCGAGTCGCTCGGCAGCTCCATCAGCCAACGCCGCAGCATGGTGTCCACGGAGCCGGCTTCGCCACCGATGCCGGCGGCGTGATCGAGTACCAGCAGGTCGTCGGATTCGCGCAGCTGCCGGACCAGTTCCGCGGCGAGGCTGCTCTTGCCGGACCCCGGAACACCGGTCACCGCGCAGATCCGCGCTGTCCCCGATCCCGGTGCCCGCGATCCCGCTGTCCGTGACCCCGTCGCGAATGTCTTCAACTCGTGCAGCAGGGTCGTGCGACCGACGAAGTCCGCTGCGGAGGAGTGAAAGAACTCGTCGAGCACTGCCCGTTCCCGGGCCTGCCAGCCCATGTTCGTGGCGCGGAAGTCCGAGGTCGCGGCGTCGAGGTCGGCCCACAGGTCCTCTGTCACCATGGCTCGGAAATCGGCCAGTCCCACCACACGGTTCCGCTGTGCGTCCCATACCGCCCGGTACTCCCGGAAGCGTTCCGGACCCAGCAACTCCCGCAGCTCACGCTTCAGCTCGTGCAGGCGTCGGGCGGCGTCTCCCGCGTCCGTGAAACGCTTCCGGACCTCAGGGGGCGCGCCGCTGAGGTCCAGGTCGCGTACGTACACGCGTGCTCCGGACAGGTGCGTGTCGGTGCGCCCCTGGAGAAGCCCGAAATGAAGCTCCAGATCCGTCATGCTCCGGCCGGCCGTCGGCCCCTCGTACCCGGACTCCTCGGCGGTCGTCCGTGCCAGGTCGTCCGGGACCATCCAGCCGTAGCGGTCTCCGATCATGCCCAGCACGAAGGGCCTGCTGCGGGCGACTTCCGCCAGGCAGACCTGTACGACCAGACGCGACTTGGCCGCCTCATCGGCGTGAATTGTGGTGTCCACTCCCAGACGAAGGTCGATCGGCTCGAACCCGTACCGCCGAGGGCTGAGGCGCTCCGCCATCTCGGGAAAGACGATGCTCGTCAGCAGATCCCGCTCGGCATGGAAGTCCTCGAAGGTACTGGACACGAACAGCGGTCGCGTCTGCCTGGGGAACCGACTCATGCTCCGTCACCTCCGCAGCAGTGTCGACAACCAGCTCGGTCCGCTGTCCCGCAACCTTTCCTGATAACACTTGAGAAAGAGATCGAGGTACCGGGTCTCGCCCCCGCTTTGAATTTCCTCAGGGTGGTTTCGAAGGTACTCGCAGACATCCATCCAAGCGCGGCCGACGGTGTACATCGCCGGTGCTCCGACAACTGTGCTCACGGCGCCGACCACAAAGTTGAGTCCCGGTACGAATTTGATGAGGCCTTTGACCGCGGCCTTTTTCCCGGCTTCCTCAGTGGCTCGTTTGGTCAACTCGCGGGCCAGCCAGCCGGCGCCTTCTTTTACGGCGACGCCACCGACCAGGATCTTCCACAGCAGGTGAGTGAGTGCCTTCACGTCCACCGGCACACCGTAGGCCACGCTGATCCCCGACATCATGCCTCCGTGGACGGCGAGCAACGACGCCATGTCGAGGACCGGAGGAGCCGAATGGGCCGGCAGGGCGCCGGCGATCGCCAGCCTGATGATGTTTTTCGACCGCGCACGCTGAACGGTGAAGTCGAGGCGCTGAGCGACCATGGCCGCCATCCGCACGGATTCAGGGATCTCTTGCACGGTGGCATCAAGGAGTTCCCTGACTCCGTGCACCGGGTAGGTGGGGCCGGCCAGTGGGACGGTCTCGACCGAGTTGACCAGGAAGACCTTCCCGCCGGCCAGGGGGAGTTGCCTGGCTGTGATGGATTCCGCCAGCGAGAGGGCTTTCGGGTCGACACGGTCGTCGAGCCGGTCCACGCAGGTCAGGACGGAGAACACGGGAAGCCCGAGACCGTGCAGGGACCGGATCAGCTCCGCATGGGCATCGAGGAATCGCGTCGTAGCGGATCTGGTGACGAACCACACCGCGTGTATGGACTCGGTGCCATCGCCCTGTTTCGCTTTTTCCAGGGTTCTCTCGACCGCGGCGATCAGGGTCGGGACCGTCCCGGCGCCGATTTCGAAACCCGGAGTGTCCCAGATGCCGATCGGTCCGTCGTCGGGTTCCCGGTAGAACTGCAACCGGACGGTCTGCCGGTTGCCGATGCCCGTTCCGGCGCGCTCGGTTCCGAATACTGTGTTGACGAGCGTACTCTTTCCGGCGCCGGCATCGCCGAACACGGCGAGATTGAAACTTCCCCCGCGCTCCCTGAGTTCCTCGCGGTACATCTTCAGAATGCTTCGGGAAAACTCCTCGAAATTCCACTCTGTGGACATGGCCCCCCCACGTCGGTATCCGCAGTCGAAGATACGGGCTCTCCCACTGCCTGTCACCGGCACCAGGGGGGGCTTGTTTTGTTTTCCGCGCGCCCCTACAACGCTTCCAGTAGCCCGAAGGTCAGTTCGTCCACCGGGCGGGGGCTGTCGGTGGACTCCTCGCTGTAGGTGTTCACCAGCATCACCACCGCCGTCCCGCTCCGCCTGTCGAACGCCGCGCAGGTGCTGAATCCGCCGGTGCCGCCGTTGTGCCAGGTCATGGTGCGGCCGTCGGGGAGCGTACTGAGATGCCAGCCGAGGCCGAGGCGCAGGGTCTGGTCGACGGTGAAGCGGGGGCGTTGGGTCAGTTCGATCGCGTCGCTGAGCGGTGAGCGGTCCGGGCGCAGTTGTGCGCCGAGGAAGCGGAGCATGTCGTCGGCGGTGCTGTAGACGGACGTGCCCGCGCCGGTGAGGACGTGGTCGTGCCAGTCGGGGACGGCGTCCCCGGCGAGATGACCGGTGACCTTGCGTGAGGCCATGTCCGGTCGCAGGGTCGTCGTCGTGTCGCGCAGGCGCAGCGGGGCCGCCACGTCGCGCCACAGCATCGCGTCCACGTCGTCGAAGGCCAAAGCCTGGGCGAGCAGTCCGAACCCGAGGTTCGCATAGTGATAGGTGCTGCCCGGCTCGGTGATCAGGGATGTCTCGGCCAGGCCGGCGGCCAGGTCGTCCAGTGTGTAGTGCGCGTAGGGGTCGTACGGGTCCGCCTCCGCGAGGAGGTTGGGCGGCAGGGAGGGCAGGCCGGAGGTGTGGGTCGCCAGGTCGGCCAGGGTGATCCGCCGAGGGCCCTTGCGGGGGACCGGGAAGCCCGGGGGCAGCGCCAGCGGTGTGTCGAGGCTGACCCTCCCCCTGCTCACGGCGCGCGCGAGAGCCGTGGCGGTGAGGGTCTTGCCGATCGAGCCGAGCTGGAAGACCGTCCTGCCGTCCGGTGCCCTGCCGGCCTGGGACGCGCCCGCCACGTGTCTGTGTGCGCCGCGGATGACTCCGCAGACGACGCTCGGGCTGCCGGCGGCCAGCGCACGGTCCAGGTAGGGCCGCACCCGCGCGGCCAGGTCGCTCCCGGCCGCTGTGGCGTGTCCGGGTAACAGCGATATTCCGGCCGAGGCCGTCACCGCGCCCAGTAAATTCCGTCGGTTCATGAACTACTCCTGCGTCGTCGTCGGGTTCGGTGCCGGCACCACTGCGGACAACATCACGAGCAGCGGGACCACTCTGCCCGCGGGCACCTGGTAGTGGCCACGCCCCTCGGCCTGGAGCCAGCCGGTGGCGGTGAGCTGCTTGAGGTGGTGGTAGAGCTGCCCGGTCGTGTTCAGCCCGGCCGTCTCCTGCAACTCGGCCGCGGAACGGGTTCCACGGAGTACCGCGCGCAGCAGGGTGAGCCGCACCGGGTGCCCCAGGGCGGCGTACGGCGCGGCGTGGTCCGCCCAGTTCGCTTCGAGCAGTCCCGCCGCCGCCGCGCCCTGCTGCCATTCGTAGTGCTCGCCTGTGGGCAGGTCCACGGCGCCGGTGAAGAGGACCTCACCGTCCCCGGTGAGTCGTTCGCGCAGCCCCTCGAGCGCCCAGAACACCTCGCTCCGGGGCGCCCGCGGTGTCAACTCCAGCCGCGCCACCCGTTCTTCGAGCGCGGCGACTCGCTCCTGCAGGGAGTCGTATGCCATGCCCCGACGTTACGTTATTCCGGAATAACGGAGCAACCCCTCAGGCCGCCACCCCCTCCACCACGTCCGCCACCACACAGCTCACGTTGTCCGGGCCGCCGGCCGCGTTCGCCTCGGCGATCAGGGCGCGTACGGCCCCGTCGGGGGCCGGGGTGGAGGTGAGGAGGGTGCGGATACGGTCGTCGGGGACGACGGTGGAGAGGCCGTCGGAGCACAGGAGGTACCGGTCGCCGGGGTGGGCGTCGTGGAGGCGGAGGTCCGGCGTCGCGGGGGCGGCGGACGGGAGGGCCTTCAGGAGCAGGGAGCGCTGGGGATGGGCCGTGGCCTCCTCGGGCGTGAGGCGGCCCTCGTCGATCAGCGCCTGGACCACCGTGTGGTCGTGGGTGATGCGGAAGAGGCCGCCGTCGCGGAGCAGATACGCGCGCGAGTCGCCGATGTGGACCAGGGCGAGACGGGAACCCGTCCACAGCAGGGCGGTCAGGGTGGTGCCGATGCCGTCAGCGCCCCGGGCGATGTCCTGGACCGCCTCCGTCGCGCCCCGCACCGCGTCCTCCAGCAGGTTGAGGACGTTGCCCGCCGGCACCTCCTCCGTGTCCAGGAACTTCAGCGCCTCGACGGCGGCGCTGCTCGCGTACGCGCCCGCCGGTCCGCAGCCGTCCGCGACCGCGAGCAGCCGGGTGCCCGCGTACGCGGTGTCCTGGTTCTCGGGGCGGACCTGCCCCCGGTCCGAGTGGGCGAAGTAACGCAGTTCCAGCATGGTGGTGTCCTTCCTCGGTGTGGTGGTCAGTTGGTCCACGAGGAACGCGGCGAGATCCCGCCGTACGGCCGTCTCCGCCTCGACCCGCGCCCAGTAGGCGCGGATCTCCCGGGCGGCGGCGGAAGGTTCGAGGGCACACACCTCACGGATCCGGGCCAGCGGCATCCCGAGCCGCCGCAGCCACGCCACCAGCCGCGCCTGCTCCAGCTGTGCGACCGCGTAGTACCGGTATCCCGTGTCGGGGTCCACCCGCGCCGGGCGCAGCAACTCCAGCTCGTCGTACAGCCGCAGCGCCTTGGGCGAGAGCCGGCACGCCTTCGAGAAGGCGCCGATCGTCAGCCATTCCATGAGGGTCCCCCCGTCCGTTCCTCACCACCGATGCTGGGGCTTCCCCGAAGGGGAAGGTCAAATGGGTTGTCACGGTTGCGGGGGCGGCGGTTAGCCTGCCGGCCCGAGCCGTATGAGAAGGAGCCCGCCGTGCCCCGTGTCGCCCTCGTCACCTATGACCCCCGGCCGGAGACCAGCAAGGACGACGACCTGCCCGTCCTGCTGGCGGGGCTGCGCGCGGCCGGGGCCGAGGCGGACACCGTGTTCTGGGACGACGCCGGGGTGGACTGGGCCGCCTACGACCTCGCCGTGATCCGGTCGACGTGGGACTACAGCTGGCGGGCGGCCGAGTTCGTGGCGTGGGCGGAGCGGTGCGGCAAGGCGACGAGGCTCGCGAATCCGGCCCAGGTGGTGCGGTGGAACACCGACAAGCGGTACCTCGGGGATCTGACGGCGGCGGGGGTGCCCGTCGTCCCCACCCGGTACCTCGCGCCCGGCGACCCGGCCGACCTGCCCGACGACCGCGAGTACGTCGTCAAGCCCACCTCCGGCGCCGGCGCCCGTTACGCCGCGCGCTACACGCCCGAGCAGCACGAGACGGCCGTACGACACCTCGCGCGCATGCACGGGGAGGGGCTCACGGCGATGGTGCAGCCGTACATGCGGAGCATCGACGCGGCCGGCGAACGGGCGCTGCAGTTCTACGGCGGCCGCCTCCTGCACGCCAGCCGCAAGCGGGCCGTCCTCGCTCCCGGCACGGCCTTCGACGCGGACAAGGTCGCCCACCCGGGCCTGGAGCCCTGGACCCCCACCCCGGCCGAACTCTCCGTCGCCGAGCGGGCCCTGGCCGCCGTACCGGACGCGGAGGAACTGCTGTACGCCCGAGTCGACCTGGTGGACGGGGACGACGGGCAGCCGCGGGTGATGGAGCTGGAGCTGGTCGAGCCGAACCTGTTCCTGTTCCTGCATCCGGACTCGGTGGGGGCGGTGGTCACGGCGATCCTGGCGGCGGCTCGCTGATCAGGTCGGTATGTCGTCCGCGTGCCCGGGGCCGCCGTCTGCCAGGAGCGCCGCCGACAGACAGCCCGCGGCGAAGGAGTCGCCGGCGCCGACCCGCCCGGCCGTCTCGCCCCACACGGAACATCGTGGCCTAACCGCCGTCGGCGGACCGGTCGTCGACCGCCACCCGCTGCAGCAGCCCCCACGTGAACTCGGCGGCGCACTCCCACCGCACGCCGTCACGGTCCGGGGCCGTGAAGGCCAGCCCCCAGCGCGTCGGCGCCGTCCCCTGGAGGGGGCGGGCCGGGGCGAAGGCGCGGGCGGCCTCGTCGACCGTGCAGGACCAGGGGGTGAGGTCGTCGAGGGTCCGCAGCGAAGGCCCCTCGGCTCCGGGGGCGCGGATCAGCCACTCGTTCCAGACGGTGCCGTTCGGGGCGAGGAGCACCTCGAAGCGGAGGTCGGGCCAGAGGGGGAGGGGCCACAGGCGGGCCTCGCACTCGAGGTCGCCGATCCTGCGCGTGAGTACCGACTCGGGTTCGCCGAGGACCGAACGGTAGCGGGAGGCGGCGGACCGGGACCGCGGGGAGCGGACCATCGCCTGCCAGCGCCGGTTGGCCTCCCGCATGTCCGCGATCGAGACGCCCAGCTCGTGCCGGGCGCGCTCCACCAGGTCGGGATTGTGGTCGGCCATGCGGCGCAGCAGCACCAGCTGGAAGTCGAGACGGGTGAAGGGGCTGGCCGGGGGCTTTCCGGAGGGCATGCGGACCATCGTCCCCCACCCGACTCCCCGGCGCTCCGCTTCCGGGCGCCTCGGTCGGTGCCGAGGGGGGGCGGCCGTACTCAGCCGTTCGGGCCTCCGCGCTCCTCCGATCCCGGCTTCGCCCGACCGGGGGGACCCCCGTGCGCCCTCGACACCGACGCGCTCTCCGGCTCCGCGCGCCGGGCCCCCGGACGCCGGCCGTCCGGGAGGAACAGCACCGAGTTCACGTACCGCGGGCGCTTGCGGAAGGGCAGGACGCGGCGCAGCAGGCCGTGGGCGACGACGTACGAGGCCACCGACTGATGGGCCTCCAGGGGGAAGCCGGCCAGCGGCACCCAGTTGTCGCGGGGCAGCACCCAGCCGTCGTAGCCGAGCATGGACAGATACGTCACCACCGGAGCGATCGGCTGGATCCGGGACTCCAGCTCGACGAACAGGGCCGGCCGGTCGCGCGCCAGCAGGCCCGTCGCCCCGCGCAGCACCGCCAGCTCGCTCCCGTCCACGTCGACCTTGATGAAGCCGACGTCGCGCAGGGCCAGCTCGTCGAGGGTGATGCAGGGGACGTCCAGCGCACGGCCGTGGATGTCCCGGCGGACCAGCGACGACACGCCCCGGTCGCCCGCGTCGTCCGGCGGCAGCCACAGCCGGGCCGTGCCCGGGCGGTCCGCGGCGGCGGCCTGGATCACCCGGACGTTCGCCGGGGTCGCCGAGGTCAGCAGCCGCGCCAGATGGGGGACCGGCTCGACGGTCACCACCCGGCGTGCCCGTCCGGACAGCCGCCGCGTCCAGGGGCCGTACCAGCCGCCGACGTCCACGGCCGTACCGCAGTCCTCCGGGCACAGGTCGGGCAGCCGCGCCAACTCCGGTTCGAACCGCGGGTAGACGGCTCTGGCGGCGGCGGCGACCAGGCGGGTGGGGAGGTGGGGGGCCACGCGGGCCGCCCAGGTGCGCGCGGGGCCCGTCATGGAGTCATCCGTTTCAGTAGGCCGTCATGCTCGTCGTCCGAGACCTGCTCCCCGGAGGACGGCAGCAGTTGGGGGATGCCGTCGAGGATCGGATAACGCCGCTGCAGGCGCGGGTTGTAGAGGATCTCGGTCTGTTCCGGGCCGTCCGGCGGGACGAGGTGCAGCGGCCCCTTGTCGAGCGGGCACGCGAGGATCTTCAGCAGGGGGTCGTCGGGTTTCACGGGGGTGTCAACTCCTTGGCACCGAGGGAGGGTTGGGGCGCCTGGTCGTGCTTCGGCATGCTCAGAAGTACGGCGACCGCGAGCACGATGCCCGCGAGGCGCAGCGCGAGTCTGATCGGGTCGTGCGGCAGCGCCTCGCCGAACGAGAGCGTGCCGAGCACCGCCGTGTACAGGCAGGTCACGGTCGTGCACACGGGAACGATCAACGAGGCGCGGCAGCGTTGCAGCGCCGCCTGCGACATGACGAGACCGAACGCGCCGGTGAAGAGCAGGAGATACGGATACGGGGAACGGAGCACGTCGAGCACGGCCCCGCCCAAACCGTCCGCCGTGAGGTAGCTCGACATGCCCTTGATCGCGAGCGAGCTGACGCCGTACAGCAGGCCCACCGCCACCCCGTACTCCACGCCCGTCGTCGGTGCGCGGTGGCGGTGCCGGGTGCGGCGCTCGGCGGAGTTGTACAGCCACACGCCCGCCGCCAGCGACGGCACGCACACCAGCAGGATCAGCGGGTAGGGCGCCTCCTGGCTCACCGTGTCGGAGCTCTCGCGCAGCGACAGGACGACCATCACGAGCGCGGCGAGGATCGCGCCCAGCGCGTACCGTTCGCGGCCGGTGGTCTCCTCGCCGAGCAGCCGCGCGGACAGCATCACGAGCAGCACCAGACCGGACACGAAGATGCCCTGCGCGGCGGCGATCGGCAGCGTCCGGTACACGGCGAGCTGCGCGCCGAATCCGGCGGCGAGCGAGAGCGACCCCCCGATCCAGAGGGGGCTGCGCAGCACGAGGGCGAGCAGCCGGGCCGGCTGCCGGAAACTGACCTCGGGCAGGGCGGCCAGGGCCCGTTTCTCCAGGACGAATCCGGTGCTGTAGAGGACGTTCGCCAGCAGGGCCGCGGCCACTCCCCACCACATCGCCGTCCCCCTACGTCTTTCGCGCGTGCAGCAGCAGGATCGACGCGAGGGACGGTCTGGCACAGGCCAGCCGGTCCAGCGGCCGCAGGGGGCGCGGTACGCCGTGGAAGGGGGCGCCTTCGAGCCGTACGACCTCGAAGCCGGCCGCGCCGACGAACTCCCGCAGCGCGCGGGCCGTGTACAGCCGCAGATGTCCTACCACCTCCCGCCCGGGCCGGCCGTGAATGCCCCGCAGGCTGACCTCGGAGAACACGGGCTGGACGCCCGCCAGCAGCAGGGCACGGTTGTACCAGGCGGCCAGGTTCGGCGTGGACAGCATGAGGTGGCCTCCCGGGCGCAGGACGCGGCGGATCTCGTCGAGCGCGGCGTCCGGGTCGACGAGGTGCTCGATCACCTCGCTGAACAGCACGGCGTCGGCGGAGCCGGTACCGAACGGGAGGCCGCTGCCGCTGAGTTCGCCCCTGATCGCGTACGTCAGGTGTGCGCGGGCGCGTTTCAGGGCGTCCTGGGACCAGTCGACGCCGACGATGCGGTGGCCGGGGAGGAGGGGAGCGGCGGTGGCCGCCGCGGTGCCGTCGCCGCAGCCGATGTCGAGGATCGTCTGTGCCCGCCCGGTGCCGAGGGCGGATGCCAGCATGCGGGCCTGGCGGAGGGAGCGGGGGGTGCCGGAGGCCACCGGGACGGCGGGATCCTCGTAGAAGTCCCGGAGGTCTTTCGGGAGCTGCGCGGTAGAGGTCATGTGCCGGCCTCCGTGGTGTGCAGGTAGTGCTCGAAGAGGTCCCGCAGGTGGGCTCCGTCGCCGTGCCCGAGCAGGGATCGCGACCAGCGCAGGGCGAGGTGCAGGCGGCCCGCGGTGGACGCGGTGGTGACGGTGAGCCCGCGGGGCATCCGGGCCGGCGCGGAGAACCACACGGCGTGCGCGCGGCCGGCCTCCTCGCCGAAGTCCAGGGGGTAGGGGATCCGCCCGATGTTGCTGAGGAGGGTCGTCGACGTCCAGGGCGCGGCGGCCCTGCGCAGGCCCCGGGTGAGCGCGGCGCGCCACGCCACCGGGGTGACCGGGGCGGTCAGGAGGGAGGCGCCGTGGCCCAGTTGAGGGCGGGGGAGGGACTTGAGGACCCGCGTGCGGGTTGCCGTGCGGCGCAGGAGATCGGGCATCGGGGGGTGGTCCAACTCCTCCGGTGCGAAGGGGACTTCGACCAGTCGGGTGCCGTTGCCGATGGGCATGGTGGTGTCGCGGGGGCGGTCGTCCACGGGCATGGTGATGCGCAGGGGGCGGGGTCGGACGCCGTGTTCCCTGTTCCAGTGGGCGATGGTGAGCGCCGTGGTGACCATGAGCTGGTCGTTCACGGTGTACGGGGAGCCCTTGGGACGGTGCGGCAGCGCGAGCTCGGTGACGAGGAGGCCGTTGCCGGGGGAGAGCTCAGGGGCGCCGGGCGCCACGCGGGCGGGTCTGGCCCAGTTGGAGGGGGTGTCTTCGGGCGGCTGCGGGGGCTCGGGGGCACGTCGCGGCGGGGCTGCGGGGGCGTTGTCCTTGCCGCCGTACAGCTCCGCGGCGGTGGCGAGTACGCGGAGGCAGGCGGGGCCGTCGAGGGCGGTGTGGTTGATGGTGAGGAAGAGGACGGTGCCTGGGGGGCGTTGGCCGGGGTTGCTGCCGGGGGGTGGGGGTGCTTGCCCGCCCTCGCGGGGTGCCGCTGCGCCCACCCGTGCCGCCCCAGCGGCACGACTGCCCGCAGCTGCGGCGGCTGCGCGGGCGTCGGCCCCTGCCGGCATGCCGCCTGCCGCTGCCGGTCCCGGCGCCGACGCGGCCGTGCGGCTACGCGGAGCTGCGACGGATGCGCCGACTCCATCCGTCGCCTCGCTCCCCTCGACCGGCCCCGCCCCCTCCACCACCTCCAACCGCACCGGCGGCGAAGCCGAAAGCGGTGGTGCCTCCACCAGCGCCCGCGTCCGCGCGTCCCGTAACGCGTCCCTCCCCGGCGCCGGAAAGCTCACCACCTCCACGTCGGGTTCCGCCGTCAGTTCCCACTCGTAGCGGCGGCGGTACCACCGCCCCGCCGCCTCCCGCATGAGGACGCGCGGATGCCGGTGCAGCGCCTCCGTGAAGGCCTTCCGCAGGCGCGCCGGGTCCAGATGCCCCGGCAGGTGCACCTCGATGTGGACCGTCTCCGGCTCCTCCTCCTGGAGACAGTGCCGGGCCACCTCGTCCACCACCGGGAACGGGATGCGCAGCGGTGTGCTGGTCATGCGGGTTCGTCCCTCCCCTTGTCCGCCTCGACCGGCGGCTGTGGCCGGGTGGGCGCCTCGGACGCCACGGGTGTCCCGGTCCGCTCCCGGACGCTCACCAGCCCGGCGAACAGTGCGATCAACGCCAGCAGTTGGGCCGCGTGCCCGAACGCCCCCTCCTCCGCGCCGACCGGCTCCCCGGCCCCGACCGCCGCCGCGATCCCCGCGCCCGCGAGGGCCACGAAGGCGATCGGTACGAGGAGCGAGTGCCGCCGGTACGCGAGGAGCGCCAGCGCCGGTACGAGCAGGGCGAACCACCCGGCGATCACGATGCCCACCAGCGTGAGCGCCACCGTGCCGAGCCACAGGCCGGGCGTGGGCGGGAGCGGCTGCGGGTCGTCCGGGTTGGGGGCGTGCCGCCGCCACAGCACCAGGCCCAGCAGGGCGACCAGCGCCACCCCGCTGCCGATCAGCCCGGCGTCGTACGTCGTCGAGGGCTCGTACGACAGCTTCACCGTGCCGCCGGCCCCCGCCGGGATCCGCCAGCCCTGCTGCCAGCCGTCCAGCCGCACCGGCGACAGTTCCTTGCCGTTCAGTGTGGCCTTCCAGCCGTCGTTGTGGTTCTCGTACGTCGTGAGGTAGGAGGCCGCGCCCGAGCCGACCGTCACCGCTCGCTGGTCGCCCAGCCAGTCCCGTATCCGCAGGTCACGCGCGACCGGGGTGGGCTGCGTGACCGTGCCCCGGGTCAGTGTCACGTCGGTCAGGGTGAGCGGTCCGGCGTCCCCGCCCTCGACCCGGTGGGAGCCGGCCGACAGCTCCAACTCGCTGTCGGCGCGCCCGGACTGGCAGAGCGTCACGTCGACCGCCCGCCGCTCGGTCAGGTCCCGTACGGCTCCCTTCACGCTCGTCGGATACAGCTTCCCGTCCACCGCCAGCACCGGCCCCGACCCGCACGGCAGCGAGAAGGTGCGCGTGGCCTTGGGCTGGGGGGTGCGGTAGCCGTCGAGGGCCGGGATGTACGCCTCCGTGAGGCCGACCGGCAGTTGCAGGTCCTCGTCGGCGACCGGGTTGTGCAGGGTCATCGGGGCCGTCTTGGTGATGGTGATGTCCAGGCGGTCCGTGGTGATCGCCGGGAAGCGGACCCAGCCGTTGTCGTCGACACCGGCGATCACCGCGCCGTCGGGGGAGCTGATGTCGACCTCGGTGGGCCGGGTGGACAGGCCGCCCGCGGCGGGCAGGACGATCTCGCCGACCGGCTGTTTGTCGGGCCAGCGCAGGTGGATCGTGGGCCGGTCGCCCGCGATCCACGCCGTCGTCAGGTCGCCGTCGGTGAGGTTGCGTGCCGACAGGCCCGCGCCGAGAGCGGCCGTGGAGTCGGCGGTCGCCGTGATGCGGCCGGCCTGGTCGGGCGCGATCTCGTACAGCAGCCGGTCGAGTTCCTCACCGGTGACCGGGACCGCGCTCGCCTTCACCTCGTACGTCCCCGCCGTCTCCGTGGAGAAGCGGCGGTGCAGACCCGCCTCCGTGCCCGTCGGGGAGAACCCGGCCGGGTCGGCGGTGCGGTGCAGGGAGACGACCTCGGCGGAGGCGGCTGCGCTCTCGGAGTTCGCGGCGTCGGTGGGCAGCCGGAGCAGACGGGTCACCTGGACGTCCGGCAGGTCGATCTCGGCGAAGCCCGCGCCCGCGAGCCCGGCCCGCCGGGCCACCGAGTCGGTGATCGTCAGTTTCATCCAACCCGTCGCGCCCGCAGGCGCCTTGACGCGCTGTGTCGAGCCGTCCGGGCGGAGGAAGCTGCTCACCGAGCCCTTCTCCGTCTCCACCCGCACCCGTGTCGGCGCCGACCGCACGCTCTCCTGCGGCAACGGCGTGACCTTGAAGGAGGACGGCATGTCGAACTCGTCGTCCGAAAAGGCGATCCGCAGCCACTGGCCGTTCGGCGAGCCCGCCACGCCCTCCGTCCACGCCGTGTCCGGGTTGCCGTCGAAGGCGTTCACCGGATCGAACTGCGGCAGGTGGAACAGCCAGTTGCCGTACGAGGAGGCCGTGACCGCGCGGGCGCCGCGCAGTTCGGCCACCGTCTGGTGGTCCTGGCCCGTGACCGGCAGGATCTGGTGCGGTGCGTCGCCGGCGTCCTGGGCGGCGCCGGACGCGTTGCGTTCGTCGCGGGTGTACGTGTACGAGGTGTTCGCGTTGACCAGCCCGAAGCGGGTGTCCGCGCGGCGCAGCCCGTCGCCGACCACCTGGAGCGGCGGGGTGCCGAGCCCGGGATGGTTGTCACCGGTCAGGACGGTCGCCCGGCCGCGCAGTTCGGTCGCCAGCGGCAGCAGGGCTTCCGGGCCGCCGGAGACCACCGCGGTGTCGGCGACCGGAGCCAGGCCGGCCTGCCCGGGCCGCCGCACGTCCTCGCTCGCGGGACGGTAGATCTCCACCGCCCGCTGCCTCGGGTACAGGCCCTCGATCTGGAGCGGGGTGTCGGGCTGGATCCTGCCGCCCGTCATGAGCGGGCCGAGACCCGTCACCCGCTCGTAGCCGGACTGCTCCAGGGTCCGCTTCACCGTCGAGGTCGGCACGTTGCCGATCTGGTCGGGGTCGAGATCATTGCGGACGACGACGTAGTAGACGCCCGCACGGCTCAAGTAGTCGGCCAGACCCGGGACTTCGCCGCCGGTGAGCAGCGCTTCCTCCACCGCGTCCATGGCACGCCGGTTGCCGGGGGTGCCGAAGGGGACGTAGTCGCGTTGCGCCCAGCGGGACTCGGCGAGCACGTCGAGGGGCTGGTCGATGGGGGAGCCCCAGGTGTAGATGCCGTGCGCGGTGGCCGGGACGACCAGGGCGCGCGAGTCGGGGGAGTACTTCTCCAGCCAGTCGGCCGTGGAGTGCCAGTACTTGGGGAGCTCCTGGAAGGAACCCGGTTGGAGGATCGAGCCGTTGAGGTACGGCCACATCAGCCCGGGAAGGATGAGCACCGCCGCGATCAGCGGGGCGAACCGGCGGCCCCGCACCTCGCGGGCGCCGCGCGGCTCGGCGGCGACGCCCACCAGGTGGGCGAGGCCCAGCACCAGGGCGAGGGCCAGGCCCACCTGGAACTTGTAGATGTTGCGGAAGGGCGCGAGACCGCCGTTCAGCCAGTCCTGCACGGCCCCGTGGAAGGGCGCGCCGAACGCGCCGCCGTACCCGGCGAGCAGCACCAGGACGGCCGTCAGCACGGTCAGCACCAGCCAGCGCCGCTCCGGCATGTCCCGTCGGGCCAGTCCCGCGAGCCCCAGCCCGGCGGCGAACGCCGAGCAGAGGATCACGACCACCGAGGACGCCACCGTCCAGCCGGCCGGCAGCCAGGACTCCACCAGGTGCAGATAGGCGACCCAGTTGCCGGCTCCGCGCAGCGCCTCCGTCGCCGACATGGTCTCCGTGGTGGTCTGCGAACTCTCCACGTACGGAAGGAAGTTCTCGCCGTAGGTGCCGAGCAGGAGGAGCGGGATCCACCACCAGGACGTCGCGAAGAGCACGCCCGGCACCCACCAGGCGATCAGCTTGCGCTGCCGGGGGCCGGGCGGGCGCGAGAGCAGGTAGAGGCCGGCCGGGAGCAGGGCCGCCAGGGTCGAGGAGGCGTTGACGCCGCCCATGAACGGGACGATCAGTGCCGAGCGCAGGGCGGCGACACGGGCGGTGTAGCGCTCGTCGGCGAGCGGGAGCAGGACCCAGGGCAGGAACGCGCCGGGCAGCGCGGCGGCCGACGTGGAGCCGACGACGATCGTGAACACCGGCCACAGCGCGTACGCCACCGCGGCCAGCAACCGGGAGGTGCCGCTGCCGATGCGCAGCCGCTCGGCCAGCCGCAGCGCACCCCAGAAGGCCACCGACACGACCAGTGACAGCCACAGCCGCTCGATCAGCCACACCGGCAGCTGCACGGCGTGGCCCAGCCAGTAGAAGGGCAGCATCGGCCACACATAGCCGACGTACTGGTCCTGGATTCCGCCGAACGAGCCCTGGTCGTGCCACAACTGGCCGAGGTCCGCGAGGAACCGGCCCGGGTCGGTGGTGACACCGAGCTTGGTGTCGAAGGTCTGACGGCCCGGACGGACCGCCAGGAACAGCACGAACACCACGGCCCAGAACCCCAGCAGCCAGCGCCGTGACCTCGGGCCCTCCGGAGGGCCCGACATGATCGCGGTGGTGGGGACGGCCGCCGGAGGAGGGGCCTGGACCGTGGACGTCGTCATGGTGGACACCGCCGGAGGATGAGGAGGAGGTTCCAGGTGGCCACCTCGCGTATCCCGGGAGCTCTCACGACGGTCTCCGCGAGGAACGGCCAGTAGCGGGAGCGCGCCGAGACGACCGTGACGTCGTCGCGGGCGCGCACCTGCCGCAGGGTCGGGCCGATGTGCACGGCGAACAGGTTCTCGCCGAGGGTGTGCTTGGCGGCCCTTCCGGTACGGCGCCGGTAGCGGGCGCGGGCCCGCTCGGCACCCAGGTAATGCCAGGGCGCCCACTCGTGACCGCCCCACGGGGACAGCCAGTTGGTGAACGACACATAGATCAGCCCGTCGGGCCGGGTCACCCGCACCAGCTCACTGATGAAGGTCTGCGGATCGGCCACGTGCTCCAACACGTTGGAGGAGAAGGTGACGTCCGCGGCCCCGTCGGACAGCGGCAGCAGATAACCGTCGGCGATCACGGTTCCCTCGGGCGGCTTCTCGCCCAGCTCCCGTGCGTCCGGCTCGAAGAGGTGGGCCTGGGCGCCACGCCGCCGGAACTCGGCGGTGAAGTGGCCGCTGCCGCCGCCGACGTCCACGACCGTACGGCCGGCGACCGGCCCGTCGTAGGCCTCCACCTGGTCGACGGCGTCCCGGGCGAGCAGCGAGTAGCAGGCCTCCGGGTCGTCCTGCTCGCGCAGGAAGGCACGGAAGAGGGCGAGGGAGCGCCGGAAGGAGGGGTCCTTCATACCGCGCTGCCGCACAGCGCCCTCCAGGGGGCGCGGGGAACTGCGCGACCAGCCACGCAGGGCGGACACCCGCGAGACGGCCTTTCCGCCACGGCGAGTAGGCGTCACGGCACCCAACCTCGCACCGCCTCGGCGGCCACGGCCCGGAACTGCCTCACGGTCCGATCCCAGCGGTACTGTGCCGCCCGGTCGCGTGCCGCCTTTCCCATCAGCTCCCGGCGATGTCCGGACAGAGCCAACGTGCACCAGGCCGCCGCGAAGGACGACTCGCCGTGGGCAAGGACGCCCGTCTCGCCGTCCACGACCGAGTCGCGCAGGCCGGGGACGTCGAAAGCGATCGACGGGGTCTGCCGGGCGGCGGCCTCGGTGACCACCAGGCCCCACCCCTCCACCGCGGAGGGGTGCAGCAGCAGCCAGGCCTCGCACAGCAGACGGTGCTTCTCGGCTTCGGAGACATGCCCGGTGAACTCGACTCCGGGACCGGCGAGTTGCTCCAGCCGTGCCCGCTCGGGCCCGTCACCGACGATCAGCAGCCGGCCGCCGGTGACCGGCCGCACCCGCTCCCACAGCCTCAGCAGCAGATCGATCCGTTTGTACTCGACGAGCCGGCCCACCGCGACGAACAGCGGCTCGGGGGAACGGCCGGCCCGCGGGCCGGGTTCCTCCACTCCGTTGTGCACGACCCGGATGCGGTCGCGTTCCACGCCGATCGCGCGCAGGGCGTGGGCCGTCGACGGGGAGACGGCGACCAGCAGATTGCGTTGCTGGGCACCGGACAGCGCCCAGTGTTCGAGTCTTCGGCCGATGCGCGCGGCCGGGGCCAGCGGCCCGCCGAACCGCATCGTCCACAGGTCGGTGTGGACGTGGTTGACCAGGCACAGGGTGGGGCCGCGGTGCCAGAGGGGTGCCAGGTACGGCATGCCGTTGCAGACCTCGACCAGCAGGTCGCAGTCGCCTATCTGACGGGTGAAGGCCGAGCGGGCGCGCAGGTAGTGGCCGAACTCGCCGCCGGCCGACACGACCCGGTAGTCACGGTACGAGGCGGGCCCTCCGCACAGCAGGGTCACCTGGTGGCCGAGCCGGGTCAGGCCGTCGGCGAGTCGGTCGACCAGCAGCTCGGAGCCGCCGGCGGCCGGGTTGTCGAGATCTCGATGGGCAAGGAAAACGATACGGCGCGGAGGTGGGGGGAGCGCCGAAGGGTGCTGCGACGCCCGGGGGACCGGGGCGCGCAGGGAGGATGGCACGTGCTGGGGCATGGGTGCTCCAACTCGTCTCAGGGTGCGGAACTCAGCGTGGGGGAAGAGGGTTTTCGGTCTGTGGGGGAACTGGGTGCTTCTTGCGAGGTGGGTGTGGACGGACTGTGTTCGGGTGGGGTGGACAGTTTTCGCCCCGCCGTTCGCCACGGCTACTCACGCAAGTGACAATTTCTGGCTTTATTAGAACTGACGTCACGTCACATCGTGACGGGAACCCTGGACTTCTCGGGTGTTTCGGTGGATTCGGGACGCCTGCGCCCGCGTACCACCAAAACGCCCCCCACGGCCGCCAAAACGAATCCGGCCACAGCCGCCCCGATCGGCAACGTGGTGCCCACCGCGCGCAGTTGGCCACTGTCCCGCTCGGCCTGCCGCACCGCCTCCTTCTGCGTCGCGGTGGTGAACGCGATCTTCCGGCTGTCCAGCAGCACCACCGCGTCCTTGTCCGCGCCGGGTGCCCGCAGCGTGCGCTTGGGGCCCGTCTGGGCGTAGATCACCCGGCCGGTGGCCTGGTCGACGACCAGCTCGACTCCGTGGTTGGAGTACCACTCCTCGGCCAGCACCTGCGGCCGCTGGGGCTGGTCGACGATGGTGCCCGGCACCAGCCGGGAGCCGACCTTCGACGGCGGGACCGTTGCGGTGAACCGGTAACCCGTGTACCCTTGGACCTTTTTCGTACCCCGGTAGTTCAACGTGACCGTCGAGCCGAGAGTGTTGTCCCACCAGCGGTAGGAGCGTTTCTGCACGTCGAACGGGAACTTCAGATAGGCCTCGCCTTCGATGTACGGGGTCTCCTTGCAGCAGTGCACCGGCTCGGTGGTCCTGCGGTCCATGACCCAGCGGTGCGGGACGAAGTCCAGCGCGTCGTGCGGATCGGCGGCCGGCAGCGATTTGTCCGTGTCGACCGTGGTCGTCACGTCCCAGACGGCGTTGCCGCTGCGCTCGCTGTCCGCGACGTTGCCGCGCACCCGCTGGGTGACGGTGATCCGCTGGTCGGGGACGGTTTCGACGCGCTCGGTGTCGAAGACGCTGCCCGTGCCGCGGTAGACGGCGGTGGTGTCGATGTCGATGGGATTGACAGCGGCCCGCGGCTCCACGTACCACGCCAACAAGGGCGCCAGTACCAGCAGAAACGTGCCAATTCCCAGCAGAATCAAAGAGAGTGGTGAGGCTGTACGGCGCATCCGGGCACTCCTGGGGCGTGGGATGACGGAGTTCGGGCCGCTCTATGGGCCGGGAACCGTAGGCGCCCCTTGACGGAGTGTCAATGTCTTGTCGACACTGGGGCCCGACAGACAGGGTGGGACGCCGGGGTGGGACCTCCGCATCGAGCCGGACAGAGAGGCTGACCCTGCGATGTCCAGACTGCTTGCCGCCGCACTAGCCGTGGCGCTCGGCGCCGCCCTTGCCGTGGGCGCGGCACTCGGCGTCGTCGCGCTGCTCGAAGCGACGCCCGACCAGCCCAACACTCCCTTGATCACGTACGAGCAAGCGGGTCAGGGGAGTTGACCCGTGACGCCTCGCCCGGCCACCGTCACCACCCGCTCGGCCTGGCACGAAGTGCCGCGCCTCCAGGTTCGCCGGTTCGCCGCCATCGCCATGGCGGAGGCACCCGAACTCGCCGAGGAGATCCTGCGCGAGATCCGCCGCGAGTACCCGCACCTGCCCGAAGTGCTCGACGAGTCCGGCGAACCGATGGCCCTGATCGGCATCCGCCGGGCCATCGAGGTCTTCGTCCAGCATCTGGAGCACTCCGACCACTCGGAGGGCCGCCCGACCGTACCGCCCGGTGTCTTCCAGGAGTTCGGCCGCGGCGAGGGCCTGGGCGGTCGCAGCCTCGACTCGCTCCAGGCGATCTACCGCATGGGCGTACGGCTGGCCTGGCGCCGTTTCGCCGACATCGGCCAGCGGGTGGAGATCCCGCCGCCGGCGATGTACGAACTGGTGGACGCGGGCTACCAGTACCTCGACGGCCTCGTCGACCAGTCCGTACGCGGCTACGCGGAGGCGGCGGCCCGCCAGGCCGGCGAGCGGTTGCGCCTGCAGCGCCGGCTGATGGAACTGCTGCTGGCCGAATACCACCGCGGCGACCCCGCCGACGCCCTCACCGAACGCGCCGCCCGCATCGGCTGGTCGCTGCCCGAGAAGGTCGCCGTGGGGGTCCTGCTGCGCCCGGCGCGGGAGGCGGTCGCGCCCGCGGTCGGGCAGGGGGTACTGCTCGACATGGAGTACGAGCAGCCCCGCATGGTCGTTCCGGAGCCCGACGCCGCCGGCCGCCCGGAACTCCTGCACCGGGCCCTGACCGGATGGGCGGGCGCGATCGGCCCGCCGGTCCCGCTCGCCGACGCGGCGAAGTCGCTGCGCTGGGCCGAGGCGGCAGTGGGCCTGATGGAACGCGGCCTGCTGCCGGCCGGCGACGTCCTGTACTGCACCGAGCACACCGAGGCCCTCGTCCTCCTCCAGCCCGAGGAACTCATCGACGACCTCGCCCTGCGCTGCCTCGCCCCGCTGACCCACTGCGGGCCGACCCACGGCCGACGACTCGCCGAGACGTTACTGGCGTGGCTGGAGACGCGGGGCGGGGCACCGGAAGTGGCGGCGCGGCTGGGGGTCCATCCGCAGACGGTGCGGTACCGGCTCCGGCAGATCCGCGAGCTGTGGGGCGCCGAGATCGACGACCCCGACCGCCGCTTCGAGCTGGAACTCGTCCTGCGGGCCCAGCGGTTGCGGGGGACGCTGGGGGAGGCACGGGGGCGGGGGTGAGGGAGCGGGACACCGCGCGGAGGGGCGTACGGCCGGCCGGATACGCTGCGCCGCATGTCCGCCGAGCCCGGCCTCACCGATGCCGCCACACCCGCCTGCCCTGACTGCGGTCGGCCGCTGGCCGCCCGTGGCATGGTTCTGGTCCGGCGTACGGACGACGGTCGCCGGGTCTGCCGGGCGGTCCTTCGCTGTGCCGCGCGGCACACCTGGTGGCAGTGGGCAGACCGTCCGGACGCCGGGCTGGAACGCTGCCCGTATCCGCAGCTGTTCTGAAGCCGCACCGAAACGACGACCGGGGTGGGGGGGGGGGGGGGGGCCCCCCCCCCCCCCCCCCGGGCCCCCCCCCCCGGGGGGGGGGGCCCCCCGGAGTTGACCGGCCCCCCCCCCC